>JAFAHT010000002.1 GCA_019237095.1 Planctomycetaceae bacterium | reverse complement strand
TGCCTCCCGACTTCGGAGCCCGGCGAGTGAAACCGAGTCGGTGCATCAGCGTGATATCATGATCCTGCGCCCATTGACCGATAGCTGCGTAACTCCTGGCGCCGCACAAGACGGCGCAACCGCGCATTGCCGCAAGTACCTGTCCTGCAATTGATACCTGCGACGCGAGCGTCCTGACGCCCCGCTGAAAAAGTTCAATGGCCGTCGTGTCGTCCCGGCGGCGGGCAAAGCCCGGCCCCGGTCATGATGCCCTTGACCTTGAAGATAGTTTCGTCCGTCACTTCAGCGTGACCAGGGAGCGTTGGGAAAGCCCTCCGTCGTCTTGGCTGCGTAGTCGGGAGGCGGACGGTCCTCCGCCAGTTCGTTGGGGTTCTGGGAGACTGAGGAGCTTTGCGGCCCGCGAATCTTCCGCGCGGTCCGCACGACCGTCATGATCAGAACGGTCATCAGCGAGCCGACGATCGCGCTGAGCAGGATCACGACCCCGAGCGCGCTGTTGAGGTGTCCCAACCGGAACGGGAATGCGACGGTCACGGGGGTGTCATTGGCCCAGATGAACCAGAGCATCAACCCCAGCAAGATTGCCGAGCCAACCAACCGTCGGTACACCCAGAGATTGCGGATGATCGACGGCCTGAGCCGTTTGTACTGGTAAGCCATGGTTCAACTCCGTCTGCATGGGCGATCCCACGGTCTCAATTCGGTATCGGAACGTTAACTCCCAGGATGCGCCAGAAGAGCCAGCCGAGCGTGCCGAACTGGATGCGGAAGTAGTCCTCCCACAGCCAGGTCCAGGACAGGACCAGGGCGGCCGCTCCCATGCTCAGGTAGGGGCCAAAAGGAAGTTCGCGATCGGCGGTCGATAATTTCTCGGCACGCGCCCATTTCTTAACATACACCGACAATTTCCAGAGGGCGTGCGCCAGCCCGAAGAAGGCCCCTGCGAAGAAGCTGAGGATGGCCGCTTGCCAGCCCAGGAAGGCACCGATCATGCCCATGAGCGTGACGTCGCCAAACCCCATGGCCTCGCGCCCGAACGCCTTCGTGCCGGCGACCCGGACTACCTGAGTCACGCCCCCGCCGACCAGCAAACCGAGAATGCCCACCCAGAGCCCTTGGGCGTGGGTGGTCGCGGCCGCGGGGTCGGGCCTGATGAGTGGATTCAGTGCCCCCAGGCCAATCCCCAGGATCACTCCGGTCACAGTGATGGCGTCGGGGATGACGAACAGATCGTAGTCGACGAACGTGGCCACAACGAGCAGGGCCACCAGGATCGCATGATAGGCCAGCGTCGCCAGCGGCCGGCCGATTTCATAACCGTAACGGCCCCGCTCTCCATGGACGACGTCGACATAGTAGAGGCCCAGGAAGAGCAGCCCCACCAGGAGCTCGATCAGCGGATAGCGCGGAGAAATCGGTGCCCCGCATTGCCGGCATTCCCCCCGCAGCGCCAGCCAGCTGACGATCGGGATGTTGTCCGTGGCCGAGATCGGGCTCCAGCAGCGCGGACAGCGTGAGCCCGGCCAGATCACGCTCTTTTCCCAGGGGATCCGATAGATGCAGACATTCAGGAAGCTGCCCACGACCGTCCCCACGACGAAGACGAAGGCTCCCAGGAGCACGAGGATCGGTCCCATCGCGAGCACGGCGGCACGTCCTTCCGGAAGGGTTACCGGGTTACCGGCGCCAGAGGTCCAGGATCAGCGCGGCGATTTCGTCGGGCGTGCGGTCGAGAGTTTCGATGGCAACATCGGCCACTTCCTGGTAGAGCGGCGCACGGGCGCTGAGGACCTGGGCGATCTCGGCGATCGTGCCGGCGCTCGTGAGCGCGGGCCGCTCGGTGCCGGTCCTCAGGTCAGCCACAAGTCGCTGGGCCAGCTCGACCGGCTCGGCCTGCAACCAGACGACGAAGCCGAAGTCGAGCAGGAGCCGGCGATTCGAGGATCGCAGCACGGCCCCTCCCCCGCTGGCCAGAACCGCCTCGGGATGGTGCTCGACCAGGTCCCGCAGCGTGTGCTCTTCCCAGTCCCGGAAGACCGGCTCTCCCGAATCAGCGAAGATCGACAGAATCGACCGGCCCGCGCGGGCCTCGATCTCAAGATCGGCGTCCAGGAACCGCAGGTCCAGACGATCTGCCAGGATCTTGCCGACAGTGGTCTTGCCGGTGCCCCGGTAACCTACGAGGGCCAGGCCCGGTCCTCGCGAGTCGCGGTCTCTCGGCTTGGGGTCGAGGGTCATTCGTCGCGAAGCGGCCCTAGCTTGCGTTTCAGAGTCTCTCTCATGACGTCGAGCGGAGCGTCCAGTCCCGTGTAAATCTTGAACTGAAGAGCCGCCTGGCGGAGGAACATCTCCACGCCGGTGATTGTCGTGGCCTGGCGCTCTCGTCCCAGCTTCAGAAGCATCGTGTTCTCGGGATGGTAGACCGTGTCGAAAAGCACGATGCCCGGTCGGGGAAACGCAGCGGGGGGAAGCGGTGTGTCGTCCAGGTTCGGGTGCATCCCGACCGGAGTGCAATTGATGATGACGTCGGCGATGGAGGTTGCGCGCTGCGACCAGGTGACCATCCGGCAGCCGATCTCTTCAGCCAGGCCCGTCGCACGCTCGTCGTGCCGGTTGGTCACCGTCAAATGGGCGCCGCGCCTCATCAGGCCAAAGGCGATCGACCGGGCCACTCCACCTGCTCCCAGGATCAGCACCTGCTTGTCGATCAGCGGGCTCGATACCTCGGAGTCGTCGCCTGCTTCGCCGCCCCCGCCCCCGCCCATGGCGGCCTCGAGAGACTCCATGGCCGCGCGATAATCCGTGTTGTGGCCGATCCGCCGGCCGTCGCCATCGAAGACGACCGTGTTGCACGACCCGGTCCGCTCGACGGCCCCTTCCATCTGCTGGAGGAAGGAGACGATCGCCTCCTTGTGCGGAATCGTCACGCTGCAACCTTTGATATCCAGCCACAAGAGCTCGTGGAAAAACGTCTCCAGATCGCCTCCAGGGACGAGAAACGGCACCATGACCTTGTTCAGTCCCAGGTGGCGGAACGCGGCATTGTGAACCGCGGGGCTCAGGCTCTGCTCGATCGGATGGCCGATCACGCCGTAGATCTCGGTCTTGGAGTCGATCTGATTGTAGAAATAATCTTTCTTCACAACCGGGAACTGCAGCATGCCAACAGCGAAGACCCGCTCCGGATTGAACCCTGCGTAGGTGAACGGCGCTCCGAACTTGGCGCCCAGGATCCGGGTGAAAACGCCAATCTCGCCCATCGCGATCGGGATCGTCGGAAACTTCCCGGTCACACCCAGGTGAAGCACTCGCGAGGCGTCCGCCAAGGTCGAGGCCGAGGTGGCTAACTTGACGATGTCCGGGTCCAGCTCATCAGACTTCTCGGCGATGTCCTGGATATCAACCGGAGTGGTCTTGAGGTTGTGATAGCTGACGATCCGCTTGGTCTTACCGAACCGGCGAATCTTGCCGGCGATGTCCTGTTCCAGGTCAACGTAATCCACACCCAGGGCGATCGCCTCGCGGAGCAGTTGCAGGCGCTTCTCTTCGTGGTCGCGCCAGAGCCCGCCATCGACGCCTCGGCGAATCGTGAAGACCATGGGGGTGGGGCGTTGCTTGAGGATCCGCTTCAAGTCGGGATCCCGGCGCAGGCAATCGATTCGCAGTTCCACCAGATCGGTCCCGGCCTTGGCGGCTGCCTCCCACTCCTCGGTCAGCGACGAGTGCCTCCCCCGACCAATCGTCACGCAAATCATGCTGCAAGGCCCCCGCTCCGGAGAACCTCCCTCGCCAGGTGTTGACCACGACCACCTTCGCGAAAACTCAGATAGTGATGCAAGATTGTACGACAATCCAATAACCAGAGGATAGAGGGAGGTCGGGGATCGACGCGGACGCGGTTCGGTCCACCAAACGTCCGCTGGACTGACGGGCGCCGAACAACCGCCCGATCAGGTCTGCACTCGAGACTGGCCTCAAATTCTGCCGAACTGCTTCTCCAGCTCCGCCTTGGTGAACACCAGTGCCGTGGGCCGGCCGTGGGGACAGTGATGGGAGTCGGCGACGAGGTGCCTGCGCTCCAGCAGGGCTTCGATCTCCTCGGGGCTCAGCTTGTCGCCGGCCTTGACTGCCGCCTTGCAGGCGACCATGTGCAGCAGCTCGGCGACCATGGCGTCGCGCGAGGGCGGAATGGGCTGCGTGTGCACATGCTCGGCCAGATCGCGGACCAGACGCTCGGGCGTCAAGTGGGTCAGCATCACCGGGGTACTGCGAACCAGCACCGTGTCGCCGCCGAAGGGCTCAACGTCCAGGCCAAGCTCGGCAAGAAGCTCGCGGTGCTCGAGGATCGCGGCAGCCTCGTCGGCGCTCAAATGGACCGGCTCGGGCACGAGCAGCCCCTGCGATTCCACCTTGCCGGCGGCCACCCGCTGACGCAGCTCTTCGTAGAGGATTCGCTCGTGCAGCGCGTGCTGGTCGATGACCATCATCCCGTCTTTCGTCTCGGCAATCAAATAGCTATCGTGCACCTGAATGGCCTTGAGCGGCCCGGCAGCGAGCTCGGGGTCCGCATGCCTCTGGCGTATCGCCGAGGCCGTTTCTCCTGGAGCAGACGAAGAATCCGAAACATCACGGCTGAGGGCGGGAGACGTTGCCTGGGCCGCCGCAGAGCCCCCGAACTCGTCGAACGTGTCAGCCGCTGCAAACTGGAACTGGCCAGGCAGCGACCGGGACCATTCCGGCGGCTCGACCCGGCCCACGGAATCGGGAATCGTGGGAGTTGCTGCCGCCCGGCCAGGCTCGAACCATGAGGAGACAGTCTGCCGGTCCGGGGCCCGCGCCGTGAGCTCGTAAGTCGCACCTCTACCGGCCGCGGTCGCCGCGGCGCCGGCTCTGCCAGGAAACCCGCCGTCGGTTTCCGACGGCTCCGACCGGCTTGGGATCGTTACCGCCGCCTCGGCAGGCTGATCCTGCGCCGCCTGGAGCCGGGTGTGCAGGTCGCTCGAGAGAAACGTCTGGCGGAGGGTTGAGAGCAGGTGGCTATAAACCCGCTGCGGATCGCGGAACCGGACCTCGATCTTGGTCGGATGGACGTTGACGTCAACCTCCTCAGGTGGAACCTCCAGGTGGAGGAACGCGACCGGATTGCGCCCGACCATCAGCAACCCACGGTAGGCCTCGCCCAGGGCGTGGCCCAGCGACCGATCGCGGACATAGCGGCCGCCCACGAAGAGGAACTGGCCCTTGTTGCTCGACCGGCTTTGCGACGGGTGGGCGACATAGCCCCAGAGGGACACGTTGTCGAGCCGGCTCTCCACCCAGAGCAGCGACTCCGCCAG
This sequence comes from Planctomycetaceae bacterium, assembly GCA_019237095.1. Taxonomy (GTDB): domain Bacteria; phylum Planctomycetota; class Planctomycetia; order Isosphaerales; family Isosphaeraceae; genus Aquisphaera. Next base: position 18,004 of record JAFAHT010000002.1, on the reverse strand, counting down.
CTCGCGACCGAAGAAGATGGCAATCCGCTCGCGCATTCCAGTGACCGGCGGCAGGTCGTGGACGATCTTGCCGCCCGAGCGAAACGTGAGGTGGACCTCGGGGTGGGCCAGCGCGATTCGTGCAAAGGTCTCGGCGACGTGTCCGGCCTCGGTCGTGTCGGATTTCAGAAATGTCCGCCGCACCGGAGTGTTGAAGAAGAGGTTGCGTACCTCCATGACGGTGCCCGTCGGGCAGCCGCAGCCCTTGATGGGGCCGGCGATCCCCGCCTCGATCGTGATTTCCGATCCTTCGGTGGCCTCGGCCTGGCGCGTCTGGCAGCGGACCCTGGAGACCTCGGCAATCGCCGCCAGCGCCTCGCCGCGGAACCCGAGCGTGCGGACCCGGCACAGGTCCTCAACGTCCGCCAGCTTGCTGGTCGCGTGGGGTTGAAACGCCAGGGCCAAGTCGTCGGGGGCCATCCCCAGGCCGTTGTCTGCGACCCGGACCAGATCTTTACCCCCGCGCTCGACGCTCACGTCAACTCGCGTCGCACCCGCGTCGATGGCGTTTTCGAGCAGCTCCTTGACCACGCTCGACGGCCGCTCCACCACCTCGCCCGCGGCGATCTGGTTCACTACCGACTGCGGCAACTGACGGATCACTCCCATCCCACCAGCCTCCTGAGCTCATTGCGGAATCACCTCCCATTCTACCATGCTGATCTTGCGTACAGAAAGAGGAGGCTTTGATCGGCTGGCGCTGGATCGCGATCGACGGCGAGCCCTGTCCCGGCCCAACCTCGAACCGATGTTACTTGTTCTCCATTCCGTGCTTCTCAGAACCGTTCAAGGTTGGTTGGATCCAGACGATGTGGCCCGGTGGCCCAGCGGAGAAGTCTTCCTTAGCGATCAAGGGACGGACAACCTGTTCCATCCGACCGTCGCTGAAGATATGCTGCATCGCGTCGTCTGCCAGCGCATTGGCGATCGCCGCCATGATCATCCCTTGGTCCAGCGTAAGGATGCTACCGGCAACCACTCCCACCGAGACATCCACCGAGTCCTGGAATCCCAGGGGGCCGTAGATTGGGAACGCTCTGGCAAGGGCGCGCAGATTGGCGACCGCCTCGTGAGGAGCGTATCGCAGCGCGAGGAAAGAGGCATGCGGCGTGACCACCCCATGAGCGAAACTGCTTGAACGAGGCGGCAGGTGCGGCGGAACAGGTGCGCCGATCTCGTGGGAGAAATAGCCCTGGCCATACGTCCCCAAGGCCTTTACGCCATAAACTTGGTATCCGCCATGCGGACTGGCGGCGGGCGAGAAACCCCAATAGCCATAGCCGACCTCCTTCAGGCCGTGTTCGATTTGCGCTCGCACGTAGAGGGGGTGATTGATTCCCCAGCTCCGAGGAGCCCAGAGGTCCTCGGGGACGAAGAGTGTGACCATCATGGCTTCGAACATACTTCCCCCCCAACTGGGGACGATACGAACGCCACGGTAATTGTAAGAACCCTCGAAGACGCTGATCCCGTTGTACTTGCGGGTCTCACCGCGCGGCAGTTGCCCTTGCGATCCCAGGCCCTCGGGCAGAGTCCGGAACATTCGGTAGTAGTGTTCCGGAGGTAGTTGACCGCGGGCGATACCGAGGTAGCTGACGATGCGGGCCTCCGTGTTCAGCATACCGTAGTGGCCGTAGAACGCATGATCGTCGGTCCGGTAGCCCACGTGAAGCTGACCAGGATGAGCGACGGGATCCGCCGCGTCGTAAGCGTCATAGAAGTAGCGAAAATCCATAGCTTCGAGGAGGTTCTGCGAGCGCTTCCGCAACGACGGATTGGCGTTGGCGACCATCGTCAGCGCGACCGCCAGCCAGGCATTGTCCACCGCGGAAAGGCGGAGACGGGCCGGGCTGGAGTCGAACGGGGAGATCTTGAAGGCTACTCCGGTACGCGGGTCGAGCTCATTCACAAAGAACCCATGGGTCCGGTCCATGCCGGCCAACGTCGTGAGCGTTCGGTCGAGTCGTGACCTGGCTTCCGATGCGCCGATGAGGTGCAGCCGCTCGGCTGCCTGGACACTCCAGAGATACGCGGCGATGTCGGTTGGGGACGTCTGCATCCAAGGAGTGGTCCAACCCTCACTGTCCCGTCGAAGACCATCCGCCGGCAGACCACTTGGAAGAACCAACCTGTCGAACGATCGCCAGGTGTCCTTCGCATACTGAAGCAAAGTCGACCGTTCATCCGCACTCAGCACACCGGCCCCCGCGGTCGTGGATGCTGCATGGGTCGATTCCAGACCGACCTGCAACCCGGAAAGCAAGACGCCAAGGACAACCAGACTCGGGGCTAGTCCTGGCTTGTGATGGGGGTTGAGTGCCGAGGTTTGGATTCCGAGGGTGAGCTTTTCGTCGCGCATGGAAACCTGGACGGGATTCGCAGGCGCCTCGACGGCAAGAAGACCCCAGCCGGTCTCAAGCCATGCGTCCGACATTTTCTTGGAAGAGATTATTTTCCACATGGACGTCATTCCCAGGAAAAGAGGGCGGGAGCAGACTGGGGCAATCAAAGTGTGGTTGCGGTAACCGATCCGGGGCGTCGTCCAAGCGCTCGAAGGCGGTCAGCGTCGATCACTCGGGTCCAGTCATTGGCCCGCCGCATGGTCAGGTACCAATGAAAACGTCCTGGTTATCCGGCCGAGCCACGGAGACGATCTTGCACCACTTCTGCATGAAATGGCATGTAACCGCTTCTTACCACTCCACGCTGCCCTTATTGACGCATGGTGTCAAGAAAAAATGCTGCGACTGTAAGATTTGATTTGCGCTTTACGACACTTTTCCTGGATTTGCTCAATTTTCTCAGTATTCTATCGATAACCGCGTGGATGGCATACTATAGACGCACAATGCGCGCGGAAGTAGACTCCCCTTTAGACGTCCACCCTCACCCTCAGACAGTCGTCGCGCCTGTCTCTGAGCTCCTCGCTGAGAGGTTCCGAAGGTGGAGGCGAGAGAGGCTGACCAAGCCAACATTATTGGTGTCGGTTCTTATTTCGGCGAAATGAGAACTGCTGCTGCTCCGAAAATCCGGCCCGGAATTGACCGCATGGCGTGACAACTCCCCCAACCTCAATACCGTTGAATTAACCGTAAGGTCATGGCAAGCCGTTGGTTATTTCGCCCTCTCCCCTCGCGGGAGAGGAGCCCGAAGTTCCTTCAGCCAAGGGTGTTATTGCTAATTCAACGGTATTGGCTCTTAGCCCTCTTCAATCCGCTGCTCGCAGAGGAAGAGCACCGGTCTTTGTCGGAATGCTAATGTCAACACCACCTATCATGTGGTTCAAGTAAGCCACTAGCGCGGCAGGCAGACCCCGGGCTCCCACACCTCAGCTCCCTGTGATCGGGCACGGGAACCGTGGTCGTTCCTGACTCCTCCTGGCATTGCATCACGATATGGCTGCTTCGACGACGCACCTCGACAAACCCGTGCCGACCCAGGATGGCACAAGCCTCCTGCCAGGAGAGTACGCGGAGCTTACCCAACCGACACCTCAAGGTGTGTGATGTAAGTCTCCTGAAATGCCCTGCGCTCGATTTCCGCGGGCGAAGCGCACTCGAAGAAGAGTTCCACAGCCTCCCGCAAGTTGTCACGCGCCTCCTCGATGGAGTCGCCTTGGCTTGCGATGTCTAGTTCGGGGCAAAGGGCCACGTAGCCTCCGTCTTCACGGTTGATGATCGCGGTAAGGTGGTGCTTCATGAGATCTCCTTGGTTCGTGGCTCCTGGATCAACCGCCACCGTATTCCTTGAGCTTGCGATAGAGGGTACGTTCCCCGATGCCCAGCATCCTCGCGGCTTCCTCGCGGTTGCCGCCGCAGAGCTTCAGAGTTTCGATGATGAAATACTTTTCGATGGCCTCGAGCGGCTTGCCGAGCAGGGAATCGGTGGCGGCGGGCCGCTCACCGGGGGCGCTGATCGTGGCGGCCTGAATGTCCTCGGTCAGGTCGTCCACGTCGAGCACGCCGTCGGTATCGATCACGACCATGCTCTCGATGACGTTCTTGAGCTCGCGCACGTTTCCCGGCCAGCTATACTGGCGAAGCAATTTCCGCACCGCGGGGGTGATCGAGCTGATCTTCCGGTCGTGGGAGGTGGTGAACTCCTTGAGAAAATGATCGATCAGCAGGTCCATGTCCTCACGTCGTTCGCGGAGCGGGGGAAGCTTGACGCTGACGACCTTGAGACGGTGGTAGAGGTCCTGGCGGAACTCGCCGGCGGTGATGGCGTCGGTGAGGTCGCGGTTGGTGGCCGAGATCAGGCGGACGTTGACCTTGATCGGCTCGTTGGTGCCCACCCGGACAATCTCGCCGGTCTCGAGCGACCGCAAGAGCTTGACCTGGGTTCCCAGGGGAATGTCGCCGACTTCGTCGAGGAACATCGTTCCGCCGTTGGCGTGTTCGAACCAGCCCTTGCGCTCCCGGTCCGCACCGGTGAACGCACCTTTGACGTGGCCGAAAAGCTCGCTCTCCAAAATATTGTCGGAAAGCGCCGCGCAGTTGAGGGCGACGAACGGCTTGTAGCGCCTGGGGCTGTTGTTGTGCAGCGCCTTGGCAACCAGTTCCTTGCCGGTGCCGCTCTCGCCGGTGATCAGCACCGAGGCGGACGTCGGTGCGATCTGGCGGAGCCGGGCGACCACGGCGTGCATGGCTGGCGAGTTGCCGATGACGCCCTCGAAGCCGAACTTCTCGTTGAGCTGCTTCTGGTACTCGATGTTCGACCGTGCCAGCCTTTGTGACCGCGAGGCCTTGTCCACGACCGTGCGCAGCTCGCCGATATCCAGCGGCTTGGTCAGGTACGTCGTGGCGCCGGCCTGCATGGCGGTGACGGCCGTCTTGATCGTGCCGTGACCGGTGAGGATGACCACCTCGGCGTCGGGCAGCTCGCGCTTGGCCTTCGCCAGGATCTCCAGGCCGCCGACCCCATCCATGATCAGGTCGGTGATGATGATATCGAACGTCAGTTCCTCGATCAGACGCAGGCCCTCGCTCCCGCTGGTGGCCACGACGCACTCGTAGCCGACTCGCACGAGGCTCTCGGCCACGGCGTCGGCGTGGGGTTCGTCATCATCGACCACAAGGACGCGGATCTGCTGGTCCATCGGCCAGTACTCGTCTCTTTCGTGACGGTGCCTGCACTTGCGCAAGGGCCCGGCTCATCAAGTCCTATCCTAACCCAAACCGTAGGCTCTCGCCGATTGCAAGCAACGCGAAAAATGGCTGTGGACGATTGCGAGGAGCAGGCGCCTCAGCGATCCGCGTCCGACGGGGGCGGCACAGGCAGGCGGAGCGAGAACCGCGACCCCTTGCCCGGGACGCTGTCGACCTCGATGGTCCCGCCGTGAGCTTCGACGATCTTCCGCGTGGTCGGCAGACCCAGGCCGCTGCCGCCGGGGCGAGTCGAGTAGAAGGGGTCGAAGATCCTGGTCTGGACGTCCTCGGGCATGCCGGTGCCGGTATCGATCACGTCGAGCACGATCCAGCGGCCGTCCCGCCGTGTCGTCATGATCAGCTCTCCGCCTTCCGCCATGGCGTGCTCGGCGTTGAGCATCAGGTTGAGCACCGCCTGCTTGAACAGGTCGGCGTCGATGACCGGGCGCGGCAGGTCGGGCGAGAAATAGGTGCGGACCACGATCCCCAGGGTCGATGCCTGGGGCTCGTAGAAATCGCACAATTCCTCGACCAGGGCATTGAGATCGGCTGGGGCGGATTTCAGCTCTTGCACGCGGGCGAACCGGAGGAAGTTCTCGAGGACGTCGTAGAGCCGCTGAACTTCCCGCTTGAGCCGGCCGACGCGCTGCTTGATGCGACGGTCTCGCGGGGATTCGGCCCCTTGAAAATCCTCCTCCAGGAGGTCGAGATTGAGCGACAAGGTGGACAGCGGGTTGCGGATCTCGTGGGCCAGACCGCCGGCGAGCTGAGAGAGCTCGGCATTCTGGGCGCGGAGCCGCCGGGTGATGTCGTGCTCGGCGGGATCTGGATCCGCAACGTTTCCTGCATCGGCGTCCGGTCCGGGCTCCCGAGTCATTGTCTGAGGTGTTGTGTTTGTGCGCTGAGACCGCGCGTGACCGGACGGGGGCGAGGACATCGCCCCTCCGGAAGTCTCGAGGGAACTGTCGGAAACAGTACTGGCGACGGGATTGGCCATGGGAACGGTTCAAGAGTTAACTGAATTCAAAACGGCCGGCCGGTCATTCATCCCGCGGGAACAAGGCCACCCCCCCGGTTGCCCGCCGGCCGTCAAGGCCGTGACGGGCCTCGCGAACCGCCGCGATCGCGGTCGCGGTCGCGGTCGCCACCCCCGTAGCCCCGGTCGCGTCCACCGTCGCCCGGCGGAGGAGAAGGCCGGCGCGGCGGGCCGCCCGGTGGGCCACCGCCTGGAGGTCGGTCGGACGGGCCCCCTGGCGGCCGAGTTCGGGACGCGAATTCGTCGGGCACTCCGCGTTCGGCCAGGGCGGCCTTGCGCGACAGCTTCACGCGGTCCTGGTCGTCCACGGCAATGGCCTTCACCAGCATCGGATCGCCGATCCGACAGATGTCCGCCACACTCGAGACATAGCCATCGGTCAGCTCGCTGATATGGACCAAGCCGTCCTTGCCGGGAAGGATCTCGACGAAGGCCCCGAATTCCTTGATCGAGGTGACCCGGCCCTCGTAGATCCTGCCGATCTGGACGCCCTCGGTCATGGCCACGATCTTGTCGCGGGCGGCCTCGGCCCCCGCGGCTTCCAGGCTGGAGAGCGTGACGACGCCGCTGTCCTCGATGTCGATCTTGGCGCCTGTCTCTTCCTGGAGCCGGCGAATCGTCTTGCCGCCGGGACCGATGATCAGGCCGATCTTCTCGGGATTGACCTGGATCTGGATCAGCCGCGGCGCGTTGGCGGAAATCTCCTCGCGCGGCCGTTTGATCGCCCGCAGCATCGAACGCAGAATTTCCAGCCGGGCCTCGTGGGCCTGCTCGAGGGTCTCGCGGATGATCTCCTCGGTGATGCCTTTATTCTTGAGGTCGAGCTGGATTCCGGTGACTCCCCGCTGGGTTCCCGCCACCTTGAAGTCCATGTCGCCGAAGTGGTCCTCGTCGCCGATGATATCGGTGAGCAGGATGTGCCGACCGCTGGCCTCGTCCTGGACCAAGCCGATCGAGATTCCACCAACCGGGTCGCTGATGGGCACACCCGCGTCCATCAGGCTGAGCGTGGCCCCGCAGACGGAGGCCATCGAGCTGGATCCGTTGGACTCGAGAATGTCGGAGATGACCCGGATCGTGTAGGGGAACGTTGCCGGGCTGGGCAAGATCGGAGCGACGGAACGCTCGGCGAGCGCGCCATGGCCGATCTCTCGCCGGCCGGGCCCGCGGATCGGGCGAATCTCGCCGACCGCGAAGGGGGGCATGTTGTAGTCGAGCATGAACTTCTTGCTGTATTCGTCCATGATGCCGTCCACCCGCTGCTCGTCGGCGGTTGTGCCCAGCACGGTCGTGACCAGAGCCTGTGTCTCGCCGCGCTGGAAAAGCGCCGAACCGTGGGCGCGGGGCAAGAGGCTGACCTCGCACCGGATCGACCGCAGGTCGCGCGGGCCGCGTCCGTCGGGCCGCTTGCCTTCGAGAATCAGCTCACGGACGACCCGCTCCTCGATCGCGGAGAAGGCCGCCTTGATCCGGCCTGGCGTCACGGGCACCTCGACCGGCGCCTCCCCGTTCTCGCCCACGTGACCGGTGGGGACGGCAAGCGGCGTTCCGTCGACGGGAATGAGCTCCTTGATCACCTGGTCCAGCAAGCCTTTGGTGGTGCTATTTCGCTCTTGCTTGAGCACGATCTGCTTGATCTCCCGCAGCCGATCCGCGTAGCGGTCGTGGAGGACCTGCCTGAGCGGGTCGGCCGGCGTCTCGACGTGCTCGGGGATGGATAAGCCCACGGCCTCGAGCAGATCGAACTGAAGCTGAATGACCTCCTGATTCAGGTGGTGGGCCCGCACGATCGCGTCGGCCATCTCGGGCTCGGGCAATTCTTCACCGAAGCCCTCGATCATCACGACGGCCTTCGTGGTGCTGGCAACGACCAGGTCCAGGTCGCTCTTCTCGAGCTCTTCCACCGTCGGAAAGGCAATGAGCTTGCCCTTGACACGCGCCAGTCGCACGGCCCCGATCGGCCCCTGGAAGGGCGCCTTGGTCAAAAGCAGCGACGCCGAGGCGCCGATGATCGAGGGCACGTCGGGGTCGTTCTGCCGGTCGGCAGAGATCGGCCCGGCCTGGATCTGCACCTCTTCGTGATACCATTCAGGAAAGAGGGGGCGGATCGGCCGGTCGATGAGTCGGGCGGTGAGAATCTCCTTGGTGGTTGGCCGGCCCTCACGCTTGATGAAGCCGCCGGGAAACTTGCCCGCGGCATAGGTTTTTTCTCGGTAATCGACGGTCAGGGGGAAGAAGTCGAGCCCTTCGCGACCCGGCGCCGCCATGGTGGCGACCAGCGACATGGTGTCGCCGATCCGCACGACCACGGCACCGCTGGCCTGCTTGGCCAAGAGCCCGGTCTCCAGGCTGATCCCCTTCTCACCGATGGTCCGTTCAACGATCTTGCGAGCTAACGCGGTGCTGGACATGGAATGCTACCTGCGAGGCCGCCCAAAGCGGCGCGAGAGAATAATAAGAAGGATGTGCCCGGTGCCGGCAGCCATGACCAAAATACGGCGCCAGTGAGGTCCTGCGAAGGCCGACGGGAGAATCGAGGAACAGCCGGTTCGTTTCTTGGTCGCTGGCAACGAAACCGGGGCCGCATCCTCGCAGACTCACCATGAAGCGCGTCCTCGGCAAACATCGGGCAAATCGTCACAATCACCCGTATGAAAAAGTCTTGTCATCCGCACCGGGGAAACGTCCCCGGGTAAACCCTCGGCAGCGCGGGCATGAGTCGCCCCGCAACCACCAGGAGAGTCATGGCGCGGCTGCCTGCATGGGGAAATGGCATACCCCGCGTCCGCGGCGCCCCAGCTACTTGCGAATTCCCAGGCGGCTGATCACCTCGAGATACTTCTTCCGGTCGTGCAGCCGCAAATACTTGAGCAGACCGGACCGCTTTGAAACCATCATGAGCAGTCCGCGACGGCTGGCATGGTCCTTGGCGTGCGTCTTGAAGTGATCGGTCAAGTCATTGATCCGGGCTGTCAGGAGGGCAATCTGCACCTCCGGTGAACCTGTGTCGTGTTCGCCCCGCTTGAAAGACCCAATCAACTCCGACTTTTTCTCCTTCGTGATCGACATCTCTCGCCCCACTACCACCGGCCTTCTCTGGAGGGCCGTCATTATGAAACTTGACAACACTTTAGAGTAACAACAATAGGCGAACGCGGTGCGAAATTCAATCCCTCCTCACCGGGTCTTGGCCTCGTGATAGCATCCATCTGGATGGGGACATCCATGGTCTCGGAGAGGGAGGTTCCCGGCAGGACAACTTCCAAAGTCGCGCCCAATAATTGCATTCATGGAGCGAATTGCAGGGCCGGCATCACCGGGTCCTATTGCCGGTTGGCCTTCATCGCCGCGATCCCAGCGCCCCAGGTGAACCGGTGGAAGCTGTCGGTCCACCGGTCGTGCAAGCACAGGCGCGCTCCGGGGCCGATCCGGATCGCCGAGACGATCACGATCACGGCCAGAGTCAGGAAGAGCAGCTTGCGGAACTGGACCGACCGGGGAAGGTCGAGGTGATCTCCGGCCGAAGGCCCGACCCCGCCGCGCTGGAACCATAGAAACATTGCCAGCGCGATGCCCATGATCGAGATCGTCAGGCCCAGGGTGAACCCGGCCGGGCGATAGGTGAACGCGACGGTGTGTGCGCCCGGTGTCAGGGCAACCGCGCGAAAGGCCACGTACGCGGGGCGGATCGGCGCGGGCCTGCCGTCCACGGTCGCTGACCAGCCGGGATCGAATGTGTCGGCAAGGACCAGGTAAGCGGGATCGGACGACCCGGTCTCAACCACGACCCGTTCGGGCAGGTCGGTCACAATCCGGGCCGTGCCCGAAACCTCGGCTGAAGCGGCGAGCGGACGCGTCAGGTCCTCGACGATCAACCGGGTACGGTTCTCCGGTCCCAGCCGCTCGAGTGCCTTGACGCCCTCGGCCGCATCTTGAACATAGACGGGCCGGCCGGCCAGGCGGGCTCTGGGTAGCACTTTGCGATTACGATGCACAAACGCCGCGCCGGCGGGATCGTTCGGGAGAAACACGTTCCGCTGCAAGCGGCCGGTGACCACGTGACTGACGCTCTCGATGTCGAGCCTCCCGGTGCCGATCTTGACGTGATCGAAGTAATCGAGCAGCCGGCGGGCGATCATCGGCGTCTCTCCTTTCGAGGACGCCAGGCCCCATGCCGCCGGCAGGCTCCAGTCGAGGGCGTCACGCGCCGAGAGGTAATCGACCGGTTCGGAGGCGTAGCCGGGCTCGCCGGAATGCTTGTCACCGTCGCCGAAAACCCGGATGAAGCCCGGGTCGGCCTTGAGCCGTCGGACCGTCTCCGGTGGCGACGTCCAGTAAGCCGGCGTGACCGTCGGCACGTCCTGGGCGTGAGCCGCCATCAGATCCACCAGGACCAGGAGGGGGAAAACCCAGGCGATCCCGCACCGGCGCAGAGGTAGACGCGATCTGCTTGCCCACCACGCGGCTGCCGACCCGATCAAGATCAGGATGGCGTTGCGCCCGGCTGCAACCCTCAGCTCTTGCCCGAGCCAGCGATAGCGCGCCAGGTGGTAAGGTGTTGTCCACCGCCCCGGCTCGGTCCAGACGGGCGCGTAGATATAGAGGAGCACAGGAATCGAGGCGGTAATGAGTGCAGCGACAAGAATCGACGCGGCGCGAAGCGGCACGAAACCCGGGCGCGCCAGTCGCTCCACCCCGACGGCCGCCAGCGCGGCCACCGCCAGCGAGACCCATAGGTGGAACCGGACCGGCTCACGCGAGCTACCCACCACGGGAACCTTGTCCGCAAGGTCGAACAGGCAGGTGTACTTCCCCAGCATCAGCACGCCGCCGATCGCGGCCAGAAGGACCCAGAAGCCCGTCCAGCGATCGCGCAGGCCCGGCCCGCCGGCACCGATGAGCGCGAGCGCCAGGCCCATCAGCCCGAGGTACGTATCCATCTCGTGGTAGGGATAAAACCCGTTCATCCAGTCGGTATCGCGGGCCCGCGTCCCGTAGGCCTCGCGCACGACGATGCTCGGAATGAGCTCGGGAGACCATGAAGCATAAGTCAGATCCTTGTAGCTCAACCCCCCTGCCCGCGGCGAACGATCCAGCAACTCCTTGGATGGAATCCACTGCACGGCCGAGAGCAGCACACCCAGGCATACCAGCACTCCGGCCATCCCCAGATCACGCCACAGCCCCTGCCCGGCCGGCTCGGTGGCAAATCTGTACAGACCGTAGATCACGACGATTCCCGAGGTCAGCAACACGTCCTGCAAGTGCCCCGCGAAGACCTCGCAGGCCAGGGCGAGTGCTGCCAGAACCACCCCTCGCCACCGGCCTCTTTCCCACGACCATTCCAGCCCCCAGATCACAAACGGCACACTGGCCAGGGCGTTGATCATGCTGGTATGAACCAGGTGGGCCCAGGTGAACCCCCCCAGGCCGAAGAGGGATGCCCCGGTCAAGGCCGCGGCCGGCCGCACGTGCCGGCGCAGCCAGCCATAAGTCCCCAGGCCGGTCAGCCAGATCGATAGCACCGTGTCAAAGTTGAACGCCTTCCAGGTCTCCATCCAGGGGTACAAGAGGTACTTGAGCGGGTGCAGATACCCCGCCTGGCTCTCGCTGTAGAGCGGCATCCCACAGTAGAGCCAGGGACACCACCGCGAAAACCGCCCGGCCCGCAGCTCCTCGGCAAAGAACGACCGGTAGGGAAAATTGATCTCGGTGATATCGAAGTAGAAAAGCGCCCCGCGCAGCGTGACAGCCTGCCGGAAGAGCCAGGCAACCGCCGCCGTCCAGATCAGGAGGGCCGCCAGATCGCCCCAGCCCCAGCCAATTCGCACGAACCAGGTATCGCCCTGTTCCGGAGCACGCTCAGCCGCTGCCACAACCACTCCTCAAGGCGGGATCAACTCCGCGAGTGAACGCTTCGCTCCTGGCGATCACCGCGGGTTCGACGCCGGCATCGACCACGGCCAGGTCACGATGGTCAGACCGCCTTCCCGGTAGAGTACGGTTCCACCCTGGCGAAGTGCCTGGCTCAAGAACAACTGCCCCTCGGGAGACCGGCGGACTAGTAGGGTCTCCGGGCGCCCGCCCGGCAGCCCGCTCGACCACTCGGGAAACCGGTTCGGCAAAAACGGGAACGGAACGCCCTTCACCTTTCCCGCGCTCAGGAACGAGAGACGGTAGACGTCCCAGTAGCCACCGAAGATCAAACGGATTTCGGGATGGTTCCCAAGCCACCGCAGGGCAGGGTCATCGATCCCCTGACGGATCAGCACGAGCCGCTCATCGATCCAGCCCAATCGACGATACCACGCTGCGGCATCGTAGATGAACAGGGCCGCCAGCGCCAATGCCAGGGCAACCCCGCCCCACCGCGCAGGTCCCCCGAGACGGACCGTGCCCCGCAGGACCAGGCCGCAACCGATCGCCCAGGGTATCAAGAGCAATACCAGGAACCGATAATTGTCCGAGTTGAAGATCTTCCGGTTGAGCAGGAAGCCAGCGGTGGCCCCCAGCGCCGAGGCGAGCATTCCCGTGGCAATGATTCGCGGGCCAATGGCCCGGCCATTCAGGGCGGTCGCTCCGAGTGCCAGCAGTGCCCCGGCGAAAAGACCGAGGGCAAGGATCGTCAGCAGCAGCGTCCAGCAACGAAATGCCTCACGGCTCGTGGTGCTCTTCTGAATCGGCGCTCCGGTGCCCATGAGCGCCGGGTCGGGGTCGGCCTCGAGCCCAGGCAGACGATGTCCGGCGACCAGCCGGGGCAGGCAATCGAGTAACAGAATTCGGAAATGCTCAGCCAGCAGCGGCGCGTCGAGATTCCACGAGAACTGCTCGTTGTACGTGTCGTACGGCTCGACCCACTGGCCGATAGCCCGCGGCGCTGCTCCTGCGAGAAACGCCAGGACCAGGGCCAGGCCATGCGTCAGCCTCACGAGCCAGGATCGTCGTTCCTTCCCGGACAACTCGCCGCGGGCACTGCTCCGCCCGGAGAAACTCTCCACGACCACGGCAATCAGACCGGCGAAGGCAAGGCCGGCCAAAGTCAAGACAAACATGGAATCGAGATAGACGCCCAACCCGCACCAGAACCCGAGCACGATCGCGGGGCGCCAGCCGCGGCGCAGCCACGTCTCGTGCAACAGCAACCAGGCCACTGCGCTCCAGGCGACGATCAGCAGGTGGCCGCCGGTGATTCGCCCCGCAAGCCACAAGACGCCCGTCGAGGCGAAGGTCAAGGGCATGAGGCTGCCGATTGCCACGCTCCGCCCGAAAACCCGCCAGGCCAGGGTGAAGACAGCCGCGATCAAGAGGACATGCGCGACCGTCCCGCCGCTGACCAGGGTCATCGGACCCGCGCCCCAGATCCGGGCCTGCGGCCAGCTCAGCAGGACCGACCCGATCCCCGTGTAGGGCGTTCCCGGATAGTGCCACCGCCAGTGTCCTGCCACGGCTTCCTGGAGAGTCAGCCCGTCCACGGCGAGGTCGCTATCGAGGTGAGCCGGAGCGTTCTGGATCAGCGGAACCCGGAGCAAGATGCTCCAGCAGATAGCCGCTAGCAGACAGAGCCAGGGAACGAGGCGCGACGGTCGTGAATCGGTCGGCGATTCGGTCTTGGGAGACGGATTCATGACGGGGCTGCGCAGCCGGTCCCGAAGACGGCAAAGGACGTTGCTCACAGGAAGAAGTCGGCAACCGGACATCGAAAACCGGGAAGCTCGGGCACGTTCTCGATGACGGCATCCTGCTTCAGGACGTCCGGCGGTTCATCAGCGGATCGGTAGATCACCACCTGGCGCCTCTTGGGATAGACGACCCAGACCAGAGGGATCCCGACAGCGAGATACTCAACCACCTTTTCCAGCGTTTTTCCACGCCGATTGCCCGGGGAATAGACCTCGACAACCAGATCTGGAGAGATCGGAGGAAGCGTCGATCCCACCTGGGATCTTGGCCAACGCTCCTGGCTGTAGAAACAAACGTCCGCCCCGCGCACGGTATCCGGCCCGCGCTCGGTCACGACCGCGGAGTCGTTTGACAAAGTGTAGCCGTAGCCCGTCTGGCGTCCGTAAGACTCGAGGGCAAAACCAACGTTGATGCAAACCCGTCCATGTTCCGGCATCGTCGGCGGCACTTGAATCACCTCCCCACGCACCAGCTCGAAGGTTCCATCTCCGAGGTCGGTGGCCATGAACTCCTCGGCGGTCAGCAGCTTCGTCTTGACGTCGGTTGCCATGGGAAGACTCCTGGGGGTTCGCGGTCATCTGATCGATTCAAACGGCTCCGGCCATGGATTCGAGCTGGACGACCGACCGGTTCTGCTCCTTGGCTAGGTAATCGCGGCCGTACTTGATGTGAATATGGTCCCAGGGAAGGACTTCCTCAACCGGGCGCTCGCGCTGGCTGTAAAACGGAACATCGATGCCCAGATCGTCAAAGGTTTGCCACCAGAGGTTGGCGTCGAAATGCTCCGACCAGGCGTCGAGCCTGGCCCCGCGCCGCCAGGCCTCCTCGACCGCGGCGGCGACCCGGCGGTCGCCGCGCGTCAGGATCCCCTCCAGCAGGCTGCGCTCGATGTCGTGAACCTTGACTGTTACCGACCGCAGATTGACCCGCGACCGAAGGTACCTGTGGGCCCATTGGAAATACTCGCGAGGCTTCATGCCGTTCCACTGGTAGGGCGTGTGCGGCTTGGGTACGAAGTTGGAGACGGCGGCCGTGACCTCGGCGTGGCGACCGGTGATCTCCTTGCCGATCCGCGCGATGGTCTCGGCCATCGCGACGATCCCGTCGAGATCGGCCTGGCGCTCGCCCGGGAGCCCGCACATGAAGTAAAGCTTGACCTTGCGCCAGCCCCTCCGGAACGCCTCGGCGCAGCCTTCATAAAGATCTTCGTTGTTGATCGGCTTGCGGATCTGCTCGCGCATGTCGTCGCGCGCCACCTCGGGGGCCAGGGTCAGGCCGCTCCTCCGCCCCTCCTGGAGCAGCGCCGGGATCTTCTTCAACGTCTCGGTGATCCGCAGGCTGGGCAGGGAGATCTTCACGCCCAGGGGGGTGAAGACCTCGCTCATCCGGGTCACGAGCTCCTCGAAGTGGGGATAGTCGCTGGTGGAGAGCGAGAGCAGGCTGATCTCGTCGTAACCGGTGTTTTGATAGGTCTCGAGTGCGGCCTGGACGATCGTCTCGACGGTTCGATAGCGCAGCGGCCGCTTGATCACGGTGCTCTGGCAGAAGCGGCACTGCCAGGGGCAGCCGCGCATGATCTCGATCGCGATGCGGTCATGCGCGGTCTCGACGAAGGGAACGATCGGCCGGGTTGGCAGCGGTGTCCCTTCCAGGTCGCCGATCACGCACGGGCGGATGGCCCCGGGCACATCGTCGCGCAGCCGGCGGATCTCGACGATCGTGTCGTCGTTTCCATAAATCGGTTCGTAGAAGCGGGGCACGTACGCCCATGAGACGCTCCCGGCAATCCGGGCCAGCTTGTCCGCACGCGACAGCCCCGAACGCTTCAGATCGCGCCAGAGGTCGCAGACGATGGGCAGGCTGAGCTCGCCGTCGCCGATGACGAAGAGGTCGACAAACGGGGCAAGCAGCTCGGGGTTCTGTCCTCCCGGCCCGCCAGCGATGACCAGTGTGTCGTCCGGCCCGCGATCCGCGGCATGGAGGGTGATCTTTCCCAGGTCGAGCATCGTCAGGACGTTGGTGTAGCAGATCTCGTACTGGAGCGAGAAGCCAATCACGTCGAACTGGTTCAGCGGAGTGAAAGTCTCCAGGCTGTAGAGAGGCAGCCCGTGATCGCGCAGGGCGGCCTCGAAGTCCGGCAGCGGGGTAAAGACGCGCTCGCAAGCCCAGCCATGGGCGTTCATGAGGCTGTAGAGGACCTGGAGCCCGTGGTGGCTCATCCCCAGGGCGTAGGTGTCGGGAAAAGCCAGGCAAACGGTTCCCCGCACGCTCCCATGATCCTTGACGATACTGTTCAGCTCGCCACCGGCGTATTGCGCCGGGGTCCGGACCTTTGGCAAGATCCGCGAAATGATGGCGTCTTTGAAATCGTGATTCAGCATCGCTTTGCAATTTCTCTGCAGCTCGGTTCAGACCTGTCGCACGGGCAGCGGGGCGGATCTTCACCGTGACAGCTTCCACGAGCCGGCCGACGGGGTTGCTGTGGAATGACACATACGCATCTTACCGGGACGGCATTTTTCTGAACAGCCGGCCCGCTCGGCCCGGGAACGATCTGCATACCTTCTGGACAGACGACGGGCTTTCTTCACAAGATCGGTAGATCAGGCGGCACCGACCCCAATGCCTCGTTCCCGAAGAAGGACGAACACCTTGATGCCTGCTACCGACAACCGCCCGCGGGTCGCGCTGACCATGGGCGACGTCGCCGGCGTTGGCCCGGAAGTTATTGCCCAGGCCTGGAGCGACCCCACCCTTCATCGCCTCTGCCAGCCCCTGGTCATCGGCGATCCCGATGTGCTCCGCAAGGCGATCGCGCTGGTGAGCAGCCCGGCCGGGGCCGTCATGATCGATCGGCCTGAACTCGCCGAGCCCTCGACTTACGTCGTGCCCTGCCTCATGCCGACGTCCGCTCGCGACCTCGGCCCCCTGATCGACGTGCCGGCCGGGACGGTTGACCGACGTGCCGGCCGCGCGGCCTACGACTTCCTGATCGCCGCGATCGACCTGGCGCTGGCGGGCCGCATCGCCGCCATCACCACGCTGCCGCTCACCAAGGAGTCGCTACGGCTGGCGGGTCTCCCGCATCCGGGCCACACGGAGATTCTCGCGGAGCGCTGCAAGGCCTCCGACCATGCGATGATGCTCTACCTGGCGGCCGATCCGGCGCTCGCTGCAGGCGATCGGCAGGGGGAAAGACGGCCCGGCCTGGGGGTGGTCCACGTGACGTTGCACGTCGCCCTGCGGCAAGTCTTCGCGCTGCTCTCCACTGATGCCGTGGCCTCGAAGATCCGGCTGGCCGACCGGGCGATGCGGCCCCTGACCGGCGGCAAGCAGCCGCGCGTGGCGGTTTCCTCCTTGAACCCTCACGCTGGCGAAAACGGGCTCTTCGGCGACGAGGAGATCCGGACCATCCGGCCCGCCGTCGAGGCGATGCAAGCCGACGGCTTCGACGTGCACGGTCCCTTCCCCAACGACACGCTCTATCACCAGGCACTTGGCGGGGCGTTCGATGCCGTGGTGGCCATGTATCACGACCAGGGGCACATCGCGCTCAAGACCGCCGGCTTCCGCCGCGCGGTCAACGTCACGCTCGGCCTTCCCATCGTTCGCACCAGCGTGGCCCACGGCACGGCCTTCGACATCGCCTGGCAAGGCATCGCCGACCCCTCGAGCCTGATCGAAGCCGTCCGCGTCGCCGCCCATCTGGTGGCCGGCCGCGACATCAGCCGCGGATCGATACGGGGATGAAGAAGGAATTCAGCCGCGTTGACCCGCGGCCCATTCTCTGCTTCGATGCGCGGCTGCTCTGTAGAAAACCTGACTCCCATGCAGTTTGGTTGATGTAACCGGGTGCGCGAACACTGTAATTTAAGCGGTCCGATGGATCTCAGATCAGCCATCTTGAATGGGAAACAGAGGTTTTCTACAGAGCAATGCGCGGCCCTTTTCCGTCTAGCCCGAAGTTCCAGAGCCGAAATCAGGGAATCCCCATAGCGGGCAATTACTTATGTCAAATTCAATGTCCGGTTTCTGGCTACGTCTTGATCAACCGCAGCGCTTCCGCCTGCAGCGCATCGGCGTCGGTTACCTGGAAGAACGT
>JAFAHT010000477.1 GCA_019237095.1 Planctomycetaceae bacterium | reverse complement strand
CATGAAGCTGGGGGAGGGAAGCCACCTCGAAGTGGAGGGTATCTCGACCGGGGCCCTGTCGCTCGACCTGGCCCTGGGAGGCAGAGGGCTGCCTCGAGGGCGAATCGTCGAGCTCTTCGGACCGGAGTCCAGCGGCAAGACGACCATCGCGCTGCACGCGGTGGCCAATGCCCAGCGGAACGGGGGAGTCGCCGCGTTCATCGACGCCGAGCACGCGCTCGATCCGTCCTGGTGCAAGCGGCTGGGGGTTGACATCGAGGCCCTGCTCGTGAGCCAGCCCAGCAGCGCCGAGGAAGCGCTCCAGATCGCCGAAATGCTGGTGCTGTCCAATGCAGTCGATATCGTGGTCATCGACTCGGTCGCGGCACTGGTTCCCAGGGCCGAGCTCGAGGGAGAAATTGGCGACAGCCACGTCGGCTTGCAAGCGCGGTTGATGAGCCAGGCCCTGCGCAAGCTCACCGGCGGAGTGTCGCGGTCCAAGTGCGTGCTCATCTTCATCAACCAGATTCGCGAGAAGATCGGTGTCATGTTCGGCAGCCCGGAGACCACCCCCGGCGGCAGGGCCTTGAAGTTCTACAGCTCTGCACGGATCGATGTCCGGCGGATCGGACCGGTCAAGGATGGCGAGGAGGTGACCGGGTCGCGGGTCAAGGCCAAGGTTGTCAAGAACAAGGTCGCACCGCCGTTCCGGGTCTGCGAGTTTGATATGATGTACAGCCACGGGATCTCCCGCGAAGGCGACATCCTCGATCTGGCCATCGCCGACAAGCTCGTCGAGAAGTCAGGGTCGTGGTTCAACCACGGCGACCTCAGGCTGGGCCAGGGCCGGGAAAATGCCAAGCAGTACCTGCGCGACAACCCCGAGCTGGCCGACGAGATCTCCGCCAAGATCATTGCGAACCGGAGCGGACACGCCCCAACGTTCAGCGCCAACGGGGCGGTCGATGACGAGGCCGGCGCAGAGTAGATACACGCGCGAATACAAGCCCGCATCGTCCGCGGTTGGCACTGATTCCCCGCGTATCTGGCCCAAGAACTCTGTCTTCTCGTCTCATCGATTGGCCTGCCGTCAGTTTCCCCCCAACGTTCGGCCGGACTTCGTGGCCATCTCGGGGGCAACAGGCAGGCAGAGCAGCAGTCGCGATTCGGAAGTCAGCGGTACCATGACGCCGGCTTGGAAGTCGGCCACGGGAAAGAGGGTCTTGATCAGGCCATGAACACTGGCGGTTCCGCTGGGGGCGAAGACCAGTGGGGCCGTCGCGTTGACGAGCACGGTGTCGGGACTGAACTCGTTGCCCAGCGCCCCCGCCAGATGGATCTCGCCGCTGGGCTGCATATCAAAAGCAAGACCCAGGGACCGGAACTCCGCTTCGGTCTTCCTGGGGTCAAGCCGGGTGACCCGCGAAGCCAGCCGGAACTTCATTTCCCTGGCCAGGGCCTGGAGGAGATCGACGCCGATGCTCCCTTGACTGGCGATCAGCTCTCCCTTCGCCTCGCGCCAACCTGCCCCCTGGCCGGACCGCTCGCCCCAGCGCGCCCTCTGAAGGGCAACCCGGGCCGTGCCGGCGAGGTGGTGGCGAGGAAACCGCTTGCCGACCAGGCTGGAAAGGTCCACATCGATCAGGCTGCCCTGAAAATCAGCTTCCCAATCGCCGCCTCCGGCTTGACTCAAGGCGAGCGTTCCCTCGACCTTGGCGCGCGGACCCAACCAGTCGTCGGTCTCGAAGAAGACGTCCAGCACCCGGGCTGGCAGCGGGAGCCCTTCCAACGTCTTGAGCACCAGGACACTGCGCACCGGGTTGGCCCCACGATCACGGTTCAGCGTCAGTTCGCAACGCGCTCCTGAACCGGGCTCGGCCAAGCGGTAAGCAACGCGGAGTGTCGGGTTGGACGGGTCAGCCACAAACTCGCCCGCCAGGTCCCCGATCGTGTACCGAAGTCCTTCCTGGCCGAGGTCAAGCTCGCAAGCAGGGACGGCCAGGTTGATCCGCTCGAAGGGAAGTGCGCCAGAGCGCTGGAGCAGCGTTCCAACCTGCGCCAGCGCCTGCTTCGGGCTCTCTCCGCTGAGCTTCAGGTTCTCGGCGTGGAGCGTCAGCTCGCGCTCACTGCGCACCAGTCGTACCAGGCCGGCGCGGGCAATCTCGATCAGGCGCTTGCCCCGCGGTTCTTCTTGCCGCAGGACAATCCCCTGGTAGACCAGCTCGCCCGGCTTGGGATAGCGCACCGCCTCCAGCGTGACCTGGAGGCCGAGCTGGCGGCCCAGCTCGATCTCGACGTCGCGAATGTGGCCGGGACGATTAACACGCCAGGCATACAGCGCGACGAACGCCGTCGGCAGGACCGTGAACACAAAGAGCGCCGCAGTCGCCAGCCCCTGGCGGAACGGCCGGGTCAGGGGAAACATCCTTGCCTCCCTGGTATCTCCATCTTCACCAGCAGAACGGAATTCGTGCCTTTCCATTGCACTTGATAGGACAGGATAGATCAAACGGCCTGTTGACTCAATGAGACTTTGAATCGACCTGTCGGGATCTTTCCGGGTCGGGGGGGGTCGGCGGGAGCGGTTTGCGAACGTCAGACTTCGCCGGCCCAGTGGGACAGGCGCTCGCGGTTGAGCTCGTGCATGGCAGCCATCGCGGTCCGGATCGCGTCCAGGCTGGTGCCGACGTATTTCTCGACGATTGCCGCGGCGATCTCGAAGGCGACGACGTTTTCGACGATCACGCTGGCGGCTGGAACGGCACAAACGTCCGACCGCTCGTACGCGGCGGGGGCAGGCGCCTTGGTGGCCATGTTGACTGACGGCCCGCGTGCGGCCAGGGTGCTGATCGGTTTCTTGGCGGCACGGATGATGATCGGCTCACCGTTGGACGTCCCCCCTTCGATTCCGCCGGCGTTGTTGGTGGGACGGCGGAAGCCGAACCGGCGGTCCTCACGAGGGTGATCGAGCTCGTAGCGATAGGGGTCCATCACCTTCGAGCCTGGTCTGCGGGCCGCCTCGAAGCCGAGCCCGATCTCCACCCCCTTGATGGCCTGTATGCTCATCACCGCCGCCGCCAGCCGGGCGTCGAGCTTGCGATCCCACTGGGTGTGACTTCCCAGCCCGATCGGGCACCCGGTGACGATCGTCTCGATGACGCCACCCAGCGTGTCGCCGGCCTCTTGCGCGGCGTCAATCGCCGCGACGATCGCCGGGTCGGCTTGCGGGTTCTGCGTGTAAACCGGGCTGGCGTCCCGAACACTCGGATCCAGCGCGACCGGCGGGGCCGAGATGCCGCCGATCTCGACCACGTAACCGAAGACGTTGATCTCCAGCTCGCGGAGCAAGAGCCTTGCGAGGGCGCCGATGGCCACCCTCATGGCCGTCTCGCGAGCGCTTGCCCGCTCCAGCACCTGGCGGATGCCGGTTTGATAGTTGATCGCTCCGGCCAGGTCGATGTGCCCGCCCCTGGGTGCGGCGGGCTCAGTCAGACGCTCGAGCTTGGCGTCCTTGTTCACCAGGCGGATTGTGATCGGCCCACCCGTCGTCACACCATGATAGACCCCGGCATCCACGATCACCCGGTCGGTCTCGAGCTTTTGCCGCTTTCCCCGGCCATGCCCTCCCTGCCGACGCTCCAGCTCGCGGTCGATCACCGCGGTGTCGAGCGTCACGCCGGAGGGGAACCCTTCCACGATGGCAGTGAGCGCCTGGCCATGCGATTCACCGGAGGTCAGATAGCGGAGCATGACGATCTTCCAGGCGAGGGGACCAGGGGACGAACTGAGAGCGGACCGAACACCTCATTTCCACGGAAACGGACGTCCAGCCAGGCGCTCGAAAGCCTCAATGTACCGGACGCGCGTGCCGGCGACCACGTCATCGGGAAGCTCAGGCGGAAGGCTAGCTTTGTCCCATCCGGACATTTCCAGCCAGTCCCTCACAAATTGTTTGTCGAACGACGGCTGCGGGCCACCGGGATAGTACGTCTGCAAGTCCCAGTATCGTGAGCTATCGGGAGTGAGCACCTCGTCGACCAGGAGTAGCTCTCCGGTGCGGTCGTCAAACCCCCACTCGAACTTTGTGTCGGCGAGAATCAAACCCTGTTCCCGTGCATGCGCCGCGGCCCCTCGGTAGACTTCCAGGCTGAGCGACCGCAGAGTCCCGGCGATCTCGGTCCCGACGGCGCTCGCCATCACGTCGAACGAGACATTCTCATCGTGTTCCGTTGCCGCCTTGGTGGCCGGCGTGAAGATCGGGTCGATCCGGTCGCTCTCGACGAGCCCCTCGGGGAGGCGGACACCGCAGACCGAGCCCGTTGCGCGGTACTCTTTCCATCCGCTGCCCGCAAGGTATCCCCGGACGATGCACTCGAATGGGACCACGCGCGCCTTGCGAACCAGCATCGATCGACCGCGGAGTGACTCACGAACGTCGGGTTCCAGGTCGATGCCGAAATCCTCGACGGCGATCGAGATCAGGTGGTTGGGAACGTCGAGAAACCCGAACCAGAAGGCGCTCAAGCCCGTCAGCACCCTCCCCTTATCGGGAATCCCGGTCGGCAGCACCCAGTCGAACGCGCTGATCCGATCGGTGGCAACCAGGAGCAATCGGTCGCCCAGATCGTAAACGTCGTGGACCTTCCCCTGGTGCCGCGGAATTCTCTGCAAACTCGTTTCCAGCAGCGTCACTCGACCAGGCCTCCAGTCGCCCTATTCTCAAGAGGGTATTCGAATTCCAGCGAAAACCTCAACTCGCCAGTGTAACAAACGACAAGATTGCCCGGTACCCTCGGAGCCAGGGCGGTTTCCTTCCGGCGCTTTCTGGCACAAAGGAAACGTGGTTGGCCCCCGACGATCCCCTGGCCACTGTTCTCCCCACGCCCCACGATCGTCGGGGCGGGGCCCGCCGTCGATGCCCCGCGCCGATCTGGGTACAGCACTCCCCACC
>JAFAHT010000462.1 GCA_019237095.1 Planctomycetaceae bacterium | reverse complement strand
AAGCAGAACATTCACCGGGAGGAATCGATTGAGAGCCGGGGAGACCGGGAAAGGACACTGGCATCGGGAGACACCCCGAGCGAGCTGGCTCAGGCCCACGAGACGTTCGACCGGCTCAGCCGGTTGCTGCCGGAGGATCGGCGGGTGATCCTGGAGCTGAAGGCGGCTGGTTACTCCTGTGGCGAGATCGGCGACAGGCTGGGCCTGAGCGAGAGGACGGTGCAGCGGGTCCTGGAAGAGCTGAGGAACCGTGCTCGGATCGAGGGCTGATGCCATGAGCTCGACCCACTCCAGCGGCATCTGGGATGGCACTTCATCGCCAAGCGTCGAGACCCTCGTGTTGCGGTACCAGGCGGACTGGCGATCGTCTCCGGAGTTCCGGCCGGACCCGAGGAACTATCTTCCCGACGATCCCCGTCAGCTCCGGGCTGGTCTGGTTGCTCTGCTGCGGGCCGACCTGACCCTGCGCCGGGCAGCGGCGGAGCCGAGCCCGATCGAATCGTACTGCGACCGTTTTCCCGAGCTCGACAGCGAGCTGCTGGTGGCATTGCTCTACGAGGAATACTGCCTCCGCGAGGAAGCTGGCGAGACGCCGGAGGCGGCGGAATACGAGGTCCGGTTCCCCAGGCTCGCCGGCTCTTTTCAGGAAGTCATGGCGATTCACGACCTGGTCGGACGGGCTCGTGCTCCCTGGTCGCGAGGGGCTCGCCAGGGCGGTGCCTGGCTGCCCGAAGCCGGCCAGACGATCGCGGGTTTCCGGCTGGTCGAGGAGCTGGGACGAGGGGCATTCGCTCGGGTTTACTTGGCCGAGGAGCAGCACCTGGCCGATCGGTCCGTTGCCCTCAAGGTGACGCGGACCGGCTCGCGCGAGCCGCAAACCCTGGCACGATTGCAGCACACCCACATCGTTCCCGTCTATTCTTACAGGACCGACCCGGCCACCGGCCTGCACTTGCTTTGCATGCCGTACCTCGGCCGGATCACGCTGCTCCAGGTACTCAACCGACCCGAGATCCAGTCCGTTCGCTCCGGGGCCGACCTGCTGGATCTCCTGGACCGCTTGCAGCCGCCCGAGAGCATGGGGATCGAGCAGGCGGCAAGCCGAGTTGCACTCGAGGGGCGAACCTATGCCCAGGCGATCGCCTGGTGGGGCGCCCGGATGGCCGAGGCCCTGCAACACGCCCACGACCGCGGGATTCTGCATCGCGACGTCAAACCCTCGAACGTGCTGGTGACCGGAGACGGCCTGCCGATGTTGCTCGACTTCAACCTGGCGCAGGAACCCCAGGTTGCCGACGCGGAGGAACTCCCCGCGGCTGTAGGCGGCACCCTTGCCTACATGGCTCCCGAGCATCTGGAAGCGCTCGCAGGCGGCTCGTCCGAGAGGGTCGACGAGCGTTCCGACCTTTACGCCCTGGGGGTGGTTCTCTTCGATTGCCTGGTCCGGGGCACGAGCACGTTTGCCCTGCCTTCGGGGTCGATCCCGATGATCGCGGCATTGCTTCGAGCGGCGGAGGTTCGGCGCACCGGACCGCCTGGCCTGCGGGGCGGCCATCCGGACGTCCCTGCGGCACTCGAGGCGGTCGTCCGCCGGTGCCTGGCGCCGGAACCCTCCGAGCGGTACGCATCGGCGTCGGAGCTGGCGGCGGATCTTCAGGCGGTCGCGGATGACGCACCGCTCCGGTTCGCGCGCGAGCCCATGCCCGGCCGGATGATCCACTGGCTGCGCCGGAACCGCCGGCGGCTGGCCCTGGCCGTGCTCTTGCTCATGGTGCTGGGGGCCTGCTCGTACGGTCTGATCAAGAACCGGCTCGATGGCCTACTCCTCGAGTCCGAGGTCAGGCGCCGGGTTGACGAGGGTCGGCGCTCGGTCCAGGAGGGCCAGCTCGAGCTTGCCGTCAGCCAGCTTGATACGGCGGCGCGGCTCGCCCAGGACGACTGGAGGCTCCGATCGCTGCACCGCGTGATCGCTGAAGAAAGTCGGCGCGCGCGCCTGACCAAGGAGATCCGGGACAGGGCAGACCGGCTCTTCGAGGTCGGTGAGCGTCTGCGATTCTCCCTGCTCCACTTCAGTGCCGATCCCAGGGGCATCGGCCAGTCCGTTGCGGCGGTGCTGGCCGAGTTCTCCATCCCTGATGATCCCGACTGGATCCGACGGCCGGAGCTCGCGCTGCTCGACGGCGCGCGGCGCCAGGCCCTGATCAGCGAAGCCAACGAGCTGCTCTTTCTCTGGGTGGTGGTGGCGTTGGACAGGGAGCGGTCCGTCGACCCCGCCAAGGTTCGCCGCGCGGCCGCCATCTGCGACGCCGCGATCGCCTTCGCCTCGCCAGTCGAACCCTGGAGAGCGCTTCGCCATCGATGCGAGACGGTCCTCGGCGGTAATCTCCCCCCATCGCCGCACGCCTCGCCCGCGGGGGAGACCTCGGCTCGTGCATGCTTCCAGTGGGCACTGATCTGCGATCTGGACGGGCGGACCCAGGACGCCGTTGCCTGGCTGGAGCGGGCGACATTGCTCAAGCCGGACGATTACTGGTCGCAGTTCTACCTGGGCTATTACCTGGGGCGCGAAGGTCAGAAGGGCCGGGCCCTGGAACATTACCAGGCGGCGGTGGCCCTGCGTCCCGATTCCCCCTGGGCACGGATGAATCGTGCGCTACTCTATCAGGCGCGGGGCGACTGGACTTGGGCGCTCGACGACCTCAACCGCGTCCTGGAGTCGTCTCAGGGGAGCCGACTGCTGAAGGCACGATTCGACCTTGGATTTGTGAAACAGGTCCTTGGCGACGACTCCGGGGCACGGGCGGCCTACGAGAGCGTGATCTCCCAGGACAAGGGCGGACCTCTGGCCCGGGCTGGCCGGCTCAACCGCGCCAAGCTCGACATCGATGCGGGGGCCGTCGATCGGGGGCGATCCGAGTATGATGCGCTGCTGGCTGAAGATCCTCGCGACGCGCCGGCACGGTTGAGCCGCGCCTTGCTCGCGCTGCGATCCGGTCAGCCTGCTCGGGCCGAATCTGACCTCTCGATCCTGCTCCGCGACTTCCCGGAACGCGCCGACGAGATCCTCGCACACCGGGCCGTGGCCAGGCTCGCGACCGGCCGCCTCGAGGGCGCCGAGGCCGATGCGGCGGGGGCATTCCGCCGCAAGCCGACTCCGAGCCGAGAACGTCTCTGGGTGCGTACACTTCTGGCGCTG
>JAFAHT010000246.1 GCA_019237095.1 Planctomycetaceae bacterium | reverse complement strand
GGTGACCACGATCAGGCGGACGTCAAGGTTGGGTGCGTTGCGCAGTACCGAGGGGATGTCCTGGACGTCCTCGGGCGTGATCCAGAGACCGCGTGGATTGCGGACGATATGGCTGTAGAGCTGGCAGGCCTTGCCCACCGTCGGGGTGTAGACAATCGGCAAAAGCTCACCGAGGTTCTCGATCAGGACCCGGTAGAAGAGCGTTTCGTTGCGGTCTTGCAGTGCGGCCAGCCCGATGTATTTTTCCAGGTTGTCGGCCTTGGCCTTGAGTCGCTCGAGCTCAAGTGTCGCCTGCTGCTCGATGGTGAGCCGGGCATGGGGCAGCAGACCGCGCAGGCCGAGCCGCTCGCGCTCGGGGCGAGAGAATGACGCCTCCTTGTTGAGCAGCGGATCGCGCAGCAGCCGCGTCCCCCGCAGCCCCGGTTCAAGCTCTTCCATCGATCCTGTTCGAGCCTCGTGATCTGAATACCGTGTGGACGACGACATACCTGTTTCTCCGACAAGACCGGCCGGTGAGTTCATCCTTGCGCCCTCGATCCAACCTCGAGGGGCTGTTTATCGTCGCAATCCGCTGGCGAATCCCTGCTGATCCGGCCTCAACGATTATGACGCCTCCGCGACGACAAATCACGGGTCAGCCACCGAATCATCCACGCTGAGGTAACTGGCCTTTCCTCCCGTACCTCTTATCGAGGGGAGCGCCACTACTCCGGCAACGTCCGCGGAGCGGATGGAACCTGGTGTGCGGGCCCCTTAGCCGGTGCTGTGCTTGGTGGAACGACTGGTCCCGTTTTCCAGCTCGCTCAAGCGTTGCTCGAGCAAGTCCAGGGAAGCGTTTTCCTCCTCAAGGGTGTGCGGCTGGTCGGACGGAGGGGCGGGGCCGCCATTGCGGATCCGTTGCGCGGGCTGTTCCAGACGCCTGAGCCGTTCCTCGATCTCCGAGATCCGGGCATCCAGCTCAGCATGTCGACCTGAGCTGGCCGAGTCCTCATCCAGCTCAGCATGTCGACCTGAGCTGGATGAGGACTCGGCCGGACGGGCTACCGGGAACGGCAGCGTCGGTGGAATCATCGCTCTCATCCAGTCCATGGGCGCAAGGAAGGGAGCCAGGCGGGCCGGCTGCTGCATCTGTTCGAGGATGGCCAGCGACTGCCGCAGATAGCTTCGAAGGAAGTCCAGCACCAGGTCGTTGGCCTGGAGGATCGCGTGCAGCATCGCCACGGGAAACATGTCCATTTTCTCGGGATGGCGCTCCAGCAGGATCTGGGTAAGGATCGAGCGGGTCAGGTCCTCGCCGGTCCTGCTGTCGCGAACCTCGATCTTCTTGCCCCCGAGGACCAGGTCTTCCAGGTCCTGAAGCGTGATGTAACGGCGGGCCTGGCGGTCGTACAGCCGGCGATTGGGATAGCGCTTGATGGAGACGACTTCAGGAGCAGAAGTGTCCACGGCTCATTCCCCCCAGAGAGGCTCTTGACAGCGTCCGCGACCCGCTGCCTGGCCGACGTGAGCTCAGCTCAAATTGGCTCATCGTGGTTTCCCGCCTTGCACCCTGATTTCATTGTAGGAAGAACCATGATGCAACTGCAATATAGACTTGTCGCCCGTTCCTGCCAAGTCTACAAGTTCCCAGGCACTCACCGGCTTTTGACTCTTTGTTGCAAATGCAGCATTTTCGCCTTGACAAGGCTCTTCCTTGCAGCCAGTATAGAGCGCAAGGAAGGAACTTTCGCGCGAGATTTCTCTTGCCCGCCAGAGGTGGGTCCGGGTGGCCTCGTATGAGTCGTCGAAAGGAAGCATCCATATATTGATGGTGTCTCATCGTTACCTCGTTCGAGAGGGGATGGACCATGTTTGAGCAGATATTCGACGAGTATCGCAAGGCGGTTGATTCGGCGTTCAATTTGCAGCAAGAAATGTACCGTCAGTGGATGAATGGGTGGCCGGTCAAACCGCCTGATGTCGAGAAGGCTGTCGATCGGGGGGTGGTCATGGATCAGATCCGCTCCTACCAAAAACAATGGAGCCAGACCCTGGCGGAAACCATGGACAAGCATCGCGAGTCGCTCAATAAGCAGTACAAGAGCGGTATCGACGCGATCGCGTCGGCGTATCGCACGACCGAAGCGCAGACGCCCGAGGAATACTGGCGATTGACCCAGGAATTCTGGCGGAAGAGCATCGATTCGTACAAGACGACGTTCGAGGCTCAGAGCAAGTACGTCGAGGGCCTGGCCCAGATGTGGCTGGAGATGGTAACCCGAGGAAAGGTGTGAGGCACCGACACTACGCTTCCTCGCCGCAGGAGCGATCCCGCGAGTCGGGCCCGGTACGGGCGGCATCAGAGCAGGGGCGAGCGGAGCGGGGCGAGAAGCTGCCCGCTGTGGCCCGCGGATCAATGGCGAGAGCTTAAGGGTCCTCTGGCCGAATCGATGTGTCGCGCGATCGAGTTTGCGGAGCCTCGGATCATGACACCGGACTTGATGGATCTGGTCCTCGAGCAGCAGAAAACCGCCCTGAGCGAATCATTCCGGCTCTTACAGGGCGTCTGCAACATCCCGCGGATGTTGCGACGCGCGGGGCACAACCGTGGGTTCACCACCGCATACCGTGTGGTCTACACCGAAGGGCCCATGCGACTGCTCCAGTTTCATCGGGAATCCCCTCCGGTCTGGGCCGAGCCGCTGCTCATCTGCTCGGCCCCCGTGAGTCGGCCGTACATTCTGGATCTTGGCGCCAGTCGCAGCGTGGTCCGGCAGATGCTCGCCACGGGACTCGACACGTATCTGATCGATTGGGGCAGCGCGACCGCGGCTGACCGGGGCACGAGGCTCTGTGACCTTGCCGACCGGATGCTCAAAAACGTCGTCCAGCTCATCCGCAACAGGTCGAGAATGCCCCATTTCCACCTCATGGGATACTGCCTGGGAGGCACGCTTGCAACGATCTTTACAGCGCTTTACCCCAGCGTGGTGAAAGACCTGGTGCTGATGTCGGCGCCCATCGACCTTGACGGCGATAACACTCTTCTGAAGGCCTGGGCCAACCAGGACTGTTTCGACGTGGACTTGTTCATCGATGCGTTCGGGAACTGTCCGGGCATCTTCCTGCGGTCGTTCTTCGCCCTCCTCGATCCCGTCCGCAATCTCTACAGCAAATTCGGTGACCTGGCGGGTAGAATGCACGATGAGGAGTTCGTCGAAAGCTTCGTGGCGCTCCAGCAATGGGCAAACGCTCAGGTCTCGGTCGTCGGCGAGGTGTTCCGCGACGTCGTGAAATTGCTCTACCAGCGCAATTTGCTGGCACGGGGCCAGCTCGTGATCGAGGGCGCCCCAGTGCGGCTAGACCGGATCAGTTGCGCCGTCCTGTTGCTGACGGCTACCGCCGACCAACTGGTCACGCCGCTGTCGACCATGGGACTGGTGCCGCGCATCTGCTCGCGCGACGTCAAGAGCATGTCGCTGGAGGGAGGGCATGAAAGCCTGGCCGTCAGCTCGAAGGCCCACCAGACCTTCTGGCCCGAGGCGGCGCAGTGGATCGCCGACCATTCGACACCCAGGACCGGTCCCTGGATCAGACCGGGCGAGAGTGCCTCTGGCCGGCCGGAGTTTGTTTTCGCGGAGAAGGTCGATCCGGCAAGCAAGTGTTCCCGGGAATCGACGGGCTGAATGCTCGGGCTGTGGCTTGCCGGTCCGGTGGTTCGTGGACCCGTCGGGGTGGGAGAAGTGATCATGAACATTCAGGGGAAATGTGCGATCGTGACAGGCGCCGCCAGCGGCATCGGGCAGGCGGTTGCCTTCGAACTTGCCGAGCGAGGCGCCAGGGCAGTCGCGCTTGTCGACCGCTCGGAAGACGTTCTCAAGGTTGCCCGGATGATCAATGATCGGATGGAGACCCCGCTCGCCGAAGCCATGATTGGCGACGTGACCGACGAGGAGTTCCGGCGCAAGACGTTTGACCTGATGTGCACCAAGTATGGTCCCCCGGCGGTCTGCGTGCCCGCGGCCGGCATCACGCGTGACCAGCTTGCCGTCAAGGTGAACAAACAGACCGGCAAGGCCGAGATCTATCCGATCGGGAACTTCCGCCAGGTCCTGGAGGTCAACCTCGTTGCACCGGTGTACTGGGCGATGGAGCTGATCGCCCGGATCGCCGAGCACCGCAAAGCCCAAGGCGTGGGCCGATGGCAACCCTCGGAAGGGATCCAGGGGACGGTCATCTTCATCGGCTCGATCTCGTCGTCGGGCATCCCCGGCCAGGTCTCCTACTCCTCCACCAAGGCCGCCCTCGAAGGCGCTGCGGCTACCCTGGGTAAGGAGGCCGTTTACCACGGAGTCCGCTGCGCCGTCATTCACCCGGGCTTCACCGACACCCCGATGGTCCGGGCGCTGGGGCAGGAGTACATCGAGAAGAACATCCTCCCCTACACGCAGCTCAAGCGGTTGATCGATCCCGCCGAAATTGCGGACGCGATTTACTTCATGATCTGCAACTCGGCCGTCAGCGGCGAGCTCTGGGCCGACGCCGGCTGGCACCCGCAGGCGTGAGGCATACGCGTGCCTGGTGGTAATGTCGTGGCGATCACGCATTCCAGATCGCCTGCTACTCACCCGCGGCGGGTTCATCCGGGATCTTCCCCAGCAGCCGGTAGATGTTGATGAGCGCCCGGTCGATCATCGTCTCGCCAGCGCCCAAGGCGATCGGGGAGACCCGGGGATCGGCGCCATAGCCCCCTTCAGAGGCGGCCTCGATCGTCGGGAAGTAGAGCTGGTGGCCGTTGCAGTAGCCGAATACAAGCACCCACGGCAGATACGCGCGCTGGCGGAGCCGCAGGGAATGCTGGCAGAATGGCTCGCCAGAGAGACCCACGATCGCCAGTTCACCGTTAAGCACCACCGTGGTCACCTCGGGTCTCACCCCACTCTCGAACTCGTGAAGGAAGTTCCGGATCAGCTCGGGGAAGAACGACTGCGCGTAGAGCAGGAACGTGATCGAGCTCTTGAAATTGACCCTGGTCGTGAACGTGAAGCGATCGATCTTGCCGGCCACTGAAGGCCGTCGCGGCACAGTGGTCGCAATTTCACGGGTCAGCTCCAGCACCTGCGCGCCGAGCAGTTCCCCATAGCTTTTCGGATCGCGTTTTCCATCTGGCGGATTGGCGCTCTGGTCGCCCGCGGCGCCCTGGATGAAGACGCAAGGCACCTTCAGCTCCTTCTCGACCATCGCCTGGAGACTGCCTGGGTAATCCGCGGAGAACTTGAGAACGTCGGCCGCCGTCAGGACCGGATGAGCCGTGTAATGGACCAGGACGGCAAGGGGCGAACCATTCAGGCCATCGAAGCGAATCACCGTCAGCCGGGGATCGGTTGGCCTTTCGGCACGTTTGGTATGACGATTCCGGTTCAGTCCGAGATCGCGTGAGCCCACGCCGAGCCGGGCGGGCCGGCGATTCGCGTCGGCCTCGAGAATCGCTGCAATGATGCGTTCGGGAAGCTCCTTCGCGTAGGCAACCGCGTCATCGAACTTCCCCTTACCGAAACCTGGCTGATCGGTCAGTTCAATCACCGGACCGTGATGGGTGTGGCTGCCGCAAATGAGCACATTCGCAATGCCTCTGAGTGCGCTGGCCTGGCGAATCCGGTCCATCATGGCGGGGGTCGGCCCGCGGCCCAGGTCCATGCCGACAATGGCGAGCTTGGCCTGACCGGCCTCGATCACCAGGGCCTTGGCCCGCAAGGGGTCGAGAACGCCGCCGGAAAGATGGTCGTGCCGGGCACCATAGCCCCACAAGGGCACCGGCTTACCCGGAGTGATATCCCGTTGGGCCACGCCCACCTTGAAGCTCGAGGACGGATCGTTCGCTGAATCGCGCCCGACTGGGCCTGGCGAATCGGCGGACGCGCTCGGTCCTTTGTCGGCCCGAGCCGCCGTGACCAGCAAACAGAGTGCGACAAGAGTCCAGCCGCCCAGCGAGCTCCGGATCAGCCCGAGTCGTCGTTTGTTCTGCTTTCTCATCATCCATCGGGTCCCGATTTCGGCCTAAGAATGTCTTCATGAAACGACAATCAAACTGACTCCTGGCAGCTCCAGGCCCGGGGCCCAGCCACGTTTCGACTGCCTTATCCGCCAGGCCGGGGCGCCGGGCGAAATGGCCGTGAGCCTGTCGTGGACTCTTGCGTCACGGGTCGGCTGGTGTAGAATACTAAGGCCTCATCTCGGTAAGCACGTCCTTATCACCGTGTTCTCGGTGATGCGGCTGCTGGGCCTTGGGACACTTGGTGGGCGCGATCTGCGTCTGGAACGAACGTTGAAGGCATCAGGCTCGCGACCAATCTCGTCTCTGGAGAGATTCCGTAACGCGTCATCAACTCCCGATTCGCCGGGACAGCTTGTTGTCTCGCACCAGTTCGCTGCCTGGGCATCGGTCCTGGCCTTGGCGACTGTCTCTTGGGCGGAGGCCAGCGTTCATGTCGGATAAGGTGTCCGAGTCTTCTCCGGTTCGGATCATCGGCAGCCGTGAGTTGCACCAGAATCTGCCGGGCATTCTCAGGGAGCTGGAAAACGACAAGGCGCGCTACGTGCTGACGGTACATGGCAAGCCTCGCGCGGTCCTGATCGGAGCTGAGCCTTATCTGAACATGATCCTCGAGGGCAAGCACCCGAGCGAAGCGCTTGTGGGCCTCCAGCTCACCGCGTTACTGGGCGGCAGCCTGGATTTCCACTCTCTGGACGACCTCGAGCGGGCGCTCGATCATCGAACCGATTGAGACCCATGCCTCGCCTTCCTCTGTCGCGATCTCGACTTCAGCCTCCGGCCGACTCTTCGCCCACCGCGGCGGGCTCGCTGGCCGGTTGACTCCGGCCCAGCGCCGGTCGGGTGCGGAGGTAATGCACGAACGGCGGCAAGACCGAGATGACGATGATGGCGATGATCACCAGATGGAAGTTCTTCTGAACGGTTTCCAGTCCTCCGAACCACCGCCCACCCAGCACGAAGAGCAGCACCCAGGCAACACCGCCCGTAATGTTGAAGATGGCGAACCTGGCGTAGGTCATCCTGCCGATCCCGGCCACGAAGGGCGCGAAGGTCCGGATGATGGGCATGAACCGGGCCAGGATGATCGTCACGCCGCCGTACCGCTCGTAAAACACGTGCGCCTCGAGCAGGTGTTTTCGGTTCAGGAGCCAGGAATCTTCGCGTGCAAACACCTTGGGGCCCAGATAGGTGCCGATCGCGTAATTGATCGCATCACCAGTGACGGCGGCAACGATCAGGAGCAGGCAAACCAGGCCCAAGTTGATTGGTGATCCAGGAGCCGCCACGGCCCCAACTGCGAAGAGCAGCGAGTCTCCCGGGAGAAACGGCGTTGCCACCAGTCCAGTCTCGGCAAAGATGATCCCGAAGAGGATCACGTAAAGCCAGGGCCCAACCTGGTGGGCCAGGGTATTGACCGAGGCGGGACTCAGGTGCACCAGGGTATCAAAAAGCTGCCTGATCAGTTCCATCATCGGCTCCGTGGATCGGCCGCTCGCGAGATCCACCCCGAGCGGTGAGGTGGGAAAGTGTGCCGGCCCGTTCCGATCAATCCGGCAGCAACGCTGGTGTCACGCTCCGAGCTTCGCCGCGCGACCGGACGGGAAGACGTACGTTGCGAATTCCCGCCGCGTCGCAGACCGAGAGAACGTCGGCCAGATCCTGGTAGGCCAGTGAGGCCGCGCCGCGAATCATGACTCCCTGGTTGGCGTACCGCCGGCTTGCCTCCTGCAAGAACGTTGCAAGCCCATCCAGGTTGTACGTTGTCTCACTCACGGCGACCGCGCCCGGACGGATCACTGTCAGAACCAGGTCGTCGGGAGCGGCCGTCATCGGCGCGGCACTGGCAACCTCGGGGACACTGACGGCAAACTCGCTCTCGTCCCAATCATACAACCGGGTCGCCGCCATGAAAAACACCAACAGGCAGAGGATGACGTCAACCATGGGCGTCATGTTGATGTACGGCACCTCGTCGTTCTGTTGTCGGCTGGAGAGCATCGGCGATCATCCGTTGGTCTTTGATCCGAAGTCTTTTCAATAGACTCGCGTCTCCTGTCGCAGCGGATCCGAAGAAGGCACCGTCCCGTGCCTTCGGTCCAGGCCGCCGGGACGGACGGCCTCGCTGGACACCAGCTCGATGACCTGGCGAATGTGCTCATCGAGCTCCCGGATCAGCACATCGATGCGATTGAGCAAGTAATAATAGGCGGAGACCGCGAAGATCGCGATCACCAGCCCACACGCCGTGGCCACCAGCGCCAGGCTGATTCCCTGGGCCAGAGCCTCACCGCGAGCCGGTCCCACCCGCCCGCCGAGGGCGTCGAACGACTGGATGATGCCGACTACGGTACCGAGCAAACCCAGCAGGGGACCGAGCGTGGCCATGCCGTTGAGCACGCGCACGTTTCGCTTCAGCTCGATAACTTCGCCCGCCGCATCGCAGCTCAGATTCTGGCGAATCGTCGCCCCGGGCTGACCCCAGGCCTTGACCACGAGGGCAAAGATCCGGGCTGCCGGGCTCTCATTGGCCTTACACAGCTCGAGCGCCCGATCGCGATCGAGCTTGCCGGCCGAGAGCCGCTCCAGGAATCGGTCGACAAACTCCCTGGGGATGACTCGCCTGCGCCGTAACGCCAGCAGGCGCTCTAGGGCCACACCGACGGTGAAGATCGAGCAGGCCGCCAGGGGCCAGAGCATGGGGTTGGCCCTGGACAGGAGTTGAAGCACGGTTCCCCGGTTCACTCCCGGCCGCGTGAGAGCCCTCCCAGCCGTGGGGGCCGGCGGCAAGGCCGACCCCTTCTCGGCCGAGGCCGGAACCGGAGGCGCCGAGGGGTCTTGCGCAGCAGAGGCGGACCCGGGCGATGACTGGGCTCGCGCGGTCGAAGGCTCCGCAAGCGAGCAGATCATTGCGCTCAAGAGCAGCAGCAGACGCGGCGAGAGAGTCAATCTGGCCATCAAACCGTTCCCAAGGTGGCCCCACGAGCACCCCTCTTGGATCGAGGCTTCATCCCCGAACGGGCCAGGTAGGCGGGGGAGAGCCCGGGTGAGCGCACCCGTGGTGATCACTGATTCTAGCCAACCCCCCCCGCCTGTCAATCGCGGCCGAAGCACGCGAACCCAAGCAAACGGGCCGATCGCGGCCCCGCGAACACGCCGCGAGACCCGATCGGCCCATGCTCTTCTCTGGGTGCGGCAAACCGTGAATCAGACGGCCGTCTCACAATAGGCCTTTCCCCGGGCCAGGTTCCTCAGTTTCTGCAGAGCACCTTCCTGGATCTGGCGAACGCGCTCCTTGGAGACGTCGAGCACCTCGCTGATCTGGCTCAGCGAACGGCACTCCTTGCCGGCGAGCCCGAAGCGAAGCTGGATGACAACCTGCTCCCTGGGCTCGAGCTGCTCCATCAAGGCAACAAGGTATTCGTCGAGCCCGCCCGTCGGTGCCTCCTCCGCGGCCGGGTACGACAAGGCGTCGAGCAACGACAAACCCTCATCGGCAGGGAGGTTGGCATTCAGGGAGATCGTCGGCCGGGTGGCCGACTGGATCTGCCGGATGGTCCTTGAAGAACCAACTGAGCGAGGCTTCCGCCCGGGCTTCCGTGGCGGCGCCTGATCGGCGTTGCTAAGGGCCAGTTGCTGGAGATGGCGGGGATTGAGCCGGACGGGATATGCTCCCGCTGCCACGGCCCTTTGCAAGGCCTGACGAATCCACCAGACCGCATACGAGGCTAGCCGGGTTTCCTTCGCGGGCTCGAACCGGTCGATGGCCTTGAGCAGCCCACAGAATCCTTCTTGCAGCAGGTCTGAGCACGTGATCCCCCGGTTCCGAAACTTCCTGGCCACGTGGGCCACCAGTCGAAGGTTGGCCATTGCCAGCTTGGTCCGGATCCCGTTGTACCGCTCGGCGAGCGGCGCCAGTTGGCGGGCCATTTCGGTCTTCACCGTCGAGCGGTCGAGAAGATGGCGAACGATCGCCTGAATCTCCTCGTCTTCAGGAGACGTGCCAGACAGCTCACCGCCAAGCCACTGCCGCAACTCAAGCAACCGACGCTTGCACCCGTCGAGCTCCAGGACCAGTGCCCGCTCCTGGTCAGCACTCAAGACCTGGACATCGGGCCGGTTCAACAGCGCCGCGCTCGCCAGGTCATAATTCTGGAGTCCGTCTCCTGACATTGTTCGATGCTCCCACGAAATCCAACTGCGAAAAGTTAAAGAGCGATCGACCGTCGGGACCGGCTTGATCCCGAAAAGTCCAGTCACATCGTCGTGACCGGACACCGGCCGATCGAGCCCAGATCGAAGGCCGATCGTTCGGATCCACCTCAGGCGCGGTCCTTCATCGATCCAGCGATCGCGGATCGCGGAGATCGATGAGTGGCTTGATCTCCAGGCCTCTGGGAGGCCAGGGCTCGTCCGAGCAGATCGGATCAGATGCGGACGACATGACCCCAAGGTCTCAGATGCTTCGTGGCGGGATACCTCGTGGAGTCAACCACGGGAATCGGCTGGCAGCGCCAGGCTCCGATAATAAACCAGCGATTCATCATTTCAAGGCCGGATTGCCCGGCAGCCAGTTCGAGGGATCGGAACCAGCTCGACAGGCCGCCTCTCCACGCTATGAACCAACCAGTCTTCGAGGAGCTCGAGGTGGAACGGTGTAACAAGCCCCGATCATGTCGAGCGGCGATTGACTTGCAGGCTTTCATGATCGGGCCTCCGCCAGGGCGGACAGAGGGCCGACCTTACCCGGTCGAACTTCCCTTCCATCCTTCCTACCTCCCTATACGCAGCTCCCGGCCTGCTGTCTCGCGCGCCTTTTCGCTTTTTTGTTCGCCAGTGCGAGGAGAAATGGTAAGATCGATTTACGCCTGACCCCGGTAGTATGACCCAATAGCTGATTGCTTCGTGCCTTACGTCCAGGAGTCGTGGTCGTGGAAGACGTTGAGAAAGAGCTGCGGCTCAGTGACCTATCCACACAATGGACCATGCTCTTTCAGGCGCATCACGGTACACCCGAAGAGGTTGGCGACGCACTGCGGCTCATGATGCTCCGCTACTCCGGGGCGGTGCACCGCTACCTGCTCAAGACCGTGGGCGACCCCGAGGAGGTCAAGGAGCTCGACCAGGAGTTTGCCCTTCGCTTTCTCAAGGGTAATTTTCTCAAGTACAACCCAAGTGTTGGTCGTTTCCGGGATTACGTCAAGGGAGCCGTCCGGAACTTGATGATCGATTACCATCGGCGCAAGGGTAAGACCCGCCGGCTAGACACCGACATGGCGATGGCTCTCGTCGTCGACTCGGGACTGGAGGATCTGGACGAACGGATCATTGATGCCTGGCGCGATGATTTGCTGGATCGGGCCTGGAACGCTCTCGTGGACTTCGAGCAGCGGACGGGCCAGCCCTACCACACCGTCCTCAAGTTCCGGGTAACACACCCCAAAGACACTTCCGCCCAGATGGCGGAGAAACTCGCTCCCAGACTGGGCCGCACGCTCTCGGCCGGGGCCTGCCGCCAGCTCCTCCTCCGCGCCCGGGAAAAGTGGGCGGGATCGCTCATCGACGAGGTCAAGGTGAGCCTGAAAGAACCAACCCGCGAGAATGTCGAGGAAGAGCTTGCCGACCTGCGCCTCCTTCATCTCTGCAAGCCTCTGCTCAAGCGATTGGATTTTGATGTGGAGAAGAGTTGAAAATGCCCTGCTCGGCTCGAGGAACCCAACAACCATGCAAAGGCCCGAGATCCGAACCTTCGAACACGGAATCCATGCGATCGACCTCGGCTACATCCGGCCCGGGCTGGCCGCGAGCCACCTGATCGTGCGCGACAGCCGCGCCGCCCTTGTGGATACCGGGCCGAACGGCTCGGTGCCCCGGCTGCTCGCCGCCCTCGACGCGCTGGGGGTCGCCCGCGAGGCGGTCGATTACGCCATTTTGACGCACGTCCATCTCGATCATGCGGGCGGGGCCGGGGAGCTGTTGCGGGCCTTGCCCAACGCGACGGCCGTGCTCCATCCCCGCGGGGTGGCAAACCTGATCGACCCCACCCGCCTCGAGGCCGGCACCCGCGCCGTGTATGGCGATCAGGACTATGACGCGCTCTTCGGCAGGCTGGTCCCGATCCCGGAGTCGCGGATCATCGCCGCGGAGGACAACCAGGTCTTGACGCTGGGACGCTCGCGCCTACATCTCCTGGCGACCCCGGGCCACGCGCTTCACCACCTCGCGATCCACGACGAGACGGCGGGAGCCATCTTCTCCGGGGACGTTTTCGGCATCTCCTACCGAGTCTTCGACAACTCTGAGGGCGAGCCCTTCATCTTCCCGACCACGTCGCCGACGCAGTTCGACCCCGACCAGGCGCACGCCTCGATCGAGCGCATTCGCGCGCTCGCGCCGGGGGCCGTCTACCTGGCCCACTTCAGCCGGGTGACGGGGATTGACCGGCTCGCCGCCGACCTCCACCGCGACCTCGACCGCTTCGTCGAGTTGGCCGGGGGCTTCGATGACGGACGCGATTCCGAGGAGTCCCTGTACCGCGCGCTGTTCGACCACCTCTCCGGGCGACTCGACGCCCATGGCTCCCCCACCGATCTCAAGACTCGAGAGACCTGGCTCGCGATGGACGTGCGCCTGAACGCGGCGGGGCTCCTCGGGTGGAAGAGGCGCGTGGCCCGTACGCGGTCGGGATGACCGCGGGCGCCGGGGATGGAAAAAGGGCATCGCAAAAGGGACATGACTGATATCGACCGTTTGAGAGGGCGGCGTGCCTCGGGGACACGCACGTAAAGGCTTGATGCAAGCGGCTTAGTGGTTGAGGAATCGCTGTTCAGTGACGTCCCTTTTTCCCTCTCACGGCGGTGATCAGCGAAGCATCGAGGCGCCGGGCCGCGGCAAAGTAAAGGCAATCCTGCAAGTTATGCTTGATGACCAGCGACAGCCCGAGCGCCTCATCGAGTAGATCCGCTTCGGGAATCAGTGAAACGACGCCGGCCTGTAGATGACGGAACCTGTCGCTGTCACTTCATTGGAACCCGAAAACTCGACCCAACGACCCCCGAAAAGGCCTGGCACGGGGCCGCCGCCATTAGGGCAGATGCCAGGGATTCTGGTAGGATCGAAGGTCGACTCGCGATCAATTCACAAGATTATGGCAAGCCGTGACATGAGTCATGACAAACCGTCGAAAAGCAGACCGACCCGTCGGGCTGTTTTCAGGCTCTCGGGCGGAACAGCGTTGGTCAGCGCCCTTGTCGGTATTCGTGAACTTACCCGCTCCGCTGTTTCGGAAGAAGAGCAAGCTGGAATCCCAGTGATCGATACACACATTCATGTTGTTCCTCCGGGTCTCCCCGGGATCAAGCCCATGCCGGAGGATGCCGAGAAGCTCTATAAGGGGCCGCTCTCAGGGATGGCGGACCGTCTCAAAGTGGAGATGGACCAGGCGAAGCTCAAGTTCGCCTTTGGTATGGGATCCCTGGGAGGCCTGAAAGAAGATCCGTTAGGGATTGCTCGCACTCTCGAGCTAACTAAGTCCGTCTCGGGACTGAAGGCAATCGGCGTCGCCGATCCGAGACGCACCGAGCCCGAGCATCTGAGAGCTGTCGAGGCACAGATCGAGCGTCACCGCGAGAAGCTAGTCGCCTTCAAGGCGTACCTCGGCTACCTTCACTTCGGGCCCGAGGACCCGAATTACGTTCCATACTACAGGCTCGCGGCGAAGTATCATCTGCCCGTGATCGTCCACACCGGCGACAACTGGTCGACGACAGCGAAGGTGAAGTATGCACATCCCTTGAGAATGGATGAAGTCGCGGTCGACCATCCCGAGGTCCGATTCGTTCTGGCCCACTTCGGCAACCCCTGGTTGATTGACGCAGCCGAGGTCGTCTTCAAGAACCCCAACGTCTGGGCCGATCTCTCGGGTCTATTCGTCGGGGGTGACAAGGAGATTCAAGATCTGCTGGACGCAGCGAAGATACCCGACTCGGCTCCCGGTCTCGTGGTTTCCGACTTGAAAAAAGCGATCGGGTATGTCGGTGACTACAAGAAATTCCTCTACGGCAGCGACTGGCCGCTGGCTCCGATGGGTTCCTATCGCCGGCTGATCGAGTCTCTCATCCCGAAGGAGCATCACCAAGAGGTTTTCCGGACCAACGCCGAGCACTTATTTAACATTTAAATATATCAATATTAATTACATTTTGATCAAACGGAAGAAGGTAGCGAGGTACTCTCTTCGTGATGACCGTAGGGTCTTACAAACGGCGTCGTCTTTGGGGATCTCGATGGTTCCACGCTGGCCTTTCGCTCCGCCACGGCCTCCACGTTATGACCCGAAACACGCGGCACTTCGTGGCAAGCGGAGCACTTGTTCTCGATCCCTGGGAGGACGGCAGCGGCCCGCTTTGAAAGTGGCTTCATGAACCGATTACTCGACGATCCGGGATGAACATGAATCTGCACCGATTGCTTGCTCAGCGCGCCACCGCGAAACGGCCCTTGCGCCTCGCCTTGATCGGGGCCGGCAAGTTCGGCTCGATGTTCCTTGCCCAGGCGAGCCGCATGCCGGGCATTCACCTCGTGGCCGTGGTTGATCTGGCCCCCCAGCACGCGCGGGAGCGCCTGGCGCACGTCGGCTGGAACGCGGAACGGTTCGCTGCGCCAGCCATCGCGGACGCAGCCAAACACGGGACCACCTGCGTCTTGGACGACCCGCTCGCCGCTATCGCCAGCAGCGAGGTTGAGATTGTGATTGACGCCACGGGCAGCCCGGCGGCCGGCATCCGCCATGCCCTCGCTTGCTGCACGCACGGTAAGCACATCATCATGGTCAATGTGGAGGCCGATGCCCTGGCCGGGCCGCTGCTCGTCCGGCGCGCCGCGCAGGCGGGCATCGTTTATTCGCTCGCATACGGCGACCAGCCCGCGCTGATCTGCGAGTTGGTCGATTGGGCACGCGCCGCGGGATTCGAGGTAATCGCTGCCGGCAAGGGCACCAAGTATCTGCCGGCCTATCACGAATCCACGCCCGACACGGTCTGGGGCCATTACGGGTTCACCCCGGAGATGGTAGCCCAGGGCGACTTCAACGCCCAGATGTTCAACTCGTTCCTCGACGGCACCAAATCCGCGATCGAAATGGCCGCGGTGGCCAATGCCACCGGCCTCACGCCGTCACCCCAGGGGCTGAACTTCCCGCCCTGCAGCATAGACGAGTTGCCGCACGTGCTCAGACCCCGCTCCGCGGGCGGAGTCCTGCACCACGCCGGACAGGTCGAGGTCATCTCCAGCCTCGATCGGGAGGGGCGCGAGGTACCACGCGACTTGCGCTGGGGTGTCTATGTCACATTCGCGGCGAACAGCGATTATGTGCGCCGCTGCTTCCGCGAATACGGCCTGGTGACCGACGACAGCGGCACCTACGCGGGGATGTACCGACCGTACCACCTGATCGGGCTGGAGCTCGGCATCAGCGTCGCGGCGGTCGGCTTGCGGCGCGAACCGACCGGGGCGCCCACGGCGTTCCGCGGCGATGTTGTCGCGACTGCCAAGCGCGACCTAAAGCCGGACGAGAGGCTCGATGGCGAGGGCGGCTTCACGGTGTACGGGCAGCTCATGCCGGCAGCCGATTCGCTCGCGCGGGAGGGGCTCCCGATCGGGCTCGCCAATGACGTGAAGCTGACGCGACCAGTAGCCCAACACCAGCCGCTGACCTGGCAGGACGTGACCGCCATCAGGAGTGACGCAGCCCAGTTCCGGCGCGAAATGGAAGCCGTGTTCTCGAAGGAAGCCGGTGTGCGCGAGAAGGGCCCCGGGTCCGCCAGCGAGCATCGAAACGCCCATTACTGACTCCAGTCGGGCCAGAAATACAGAACCGACGGCAAAGGCCTATTTGGCCCCCGAGGAGCAACTCGGAGGCCCGATTGTGCTGCCCCGGTAGACTCTCGTGGCAGCGGAGGTAACCGCAGAACATGACTACTCCTGAAGCAAGCCTTCCTCTTGTGGCCCGCGCAGCGGCCCACGCCGACCGCATCGCAGTGGCCGCACCCGAGGGCACGTTTCGTTACCGCGACCTGCTGGACGTCTCCGCTGCCGTCGCCGCCCGGCTGCTGACCGGAGCGGAGGACCTGGGCGAGACCCGGGTCGCCTTCCTCATCCCTCCCGGCCTCACCTACGTGGCCGTGCAGTGGGGCATCTGGCGGGCCGGCGGTGTGGCCGTGCCGTTGGCCGTCTCCCACCCGCCGCCCGAGCTGGCCTACTCCGTGGAGGACTCCGGCGCCTCCGTGGTAGTCGCCCCCCCCGAAAGGGCGGACCGGCTGCGCCCTATCGTCGAGCAGCGCGGCTTGCGGTTTCTGCTGACCACCGACCTGCTGGCCGGCGGCGCCGGCGAGGCCGTATTGCCCGCACTCACGCCGGACCGCCGCGCGATGATCCTCTATACCAGCGGCACCACCAGCCGTCCCAAGGGCGTGGTGAGCACCCACGGGAACGTTCAGGCCCAGGTCACCACCCTGGTGGAGGCCTGGGGGTGGCAGCCGGCTGATCACATCCTGCTGGTGCTGCCGCTGCACCACACTCATGGCATCATCAACGTGCTGACCTGCGCCCTCTGGTCCGGTGCCCGGGTGACGGTCCACCCGGAGTTCGACGCCGGGGCCGTCTGGGAGGCGATCGCCAGCGGGGAGCTGACCCTCTTCATGGCGGTGCCCACCATCTACAGCTGGCTGATCGCCGCCTGGGATGCGGCTCCGCCGGAGCGACAGACCGCACTGTCTGTTGGCTGCCGAACGCTCCGGCTCATGGTCAGTGGCTCGGCCGCCCTGCCGGTCCGCGTCCTGGAGCGGTGGCAGGAGATCAGCGGCCACGTACTTCTGGAGCGCTACGGCATGACGGAGATCGGCATGGCCCTCTCCAACCCGCTTCACGGCCGACGCCGGCCCGGGTCCGTGGGCGCCCCGCTCCCCGGCGTGGCGGTCCGCTTGGTGGATGAGGAGGGGCGGGAAGTTGGGCCCGGCACGCCCGGCGAGATCGAGGTGCGGGGCCCGTCGGTCTTCCGGGAGTACTGGCGCCGTCCCGAGGCGACGCAGGCGGCCTTCCGGGACGGCTGGTTCCGCACGGGCGACATCGCCGTGGTGGAGGAGGGCTCCTACCGGATCCTCGGGCGGA
>JAFAHT010000079.1 GCA_019237095.1 Planctomycetaceae bacterium | reverse complement strand
CACCGGGGTCTCTTGTTCCCGCCGCCGCCCAGCCAGGCCTTGTCGGTGAACTCCAAGGTGTAGCGGCCGTGTCGAGTCTTGTGGATCGGGCACGCGTTGCGGAAAGGGCATCCCGAGCAAACCTCCGGCGCCATCTCGATCCGCGTCGTGCCCGCCTCCTTGTCCCGCTCGACCACCAGCGGCGTGTGTCCTTGCGGACAGGCTTCCACACGCCCGGTCCGTTCGTCCACGGCGAAGTCGTCGAGCGTCCGGGCCGTGGGGTCTATTTCCGGCTCGCAGCCGGGGATTGGCGCCACCAACTCCACGCCGCGAGTCTCGGCCGCCTGCACGTTCTCGTCGCCGCCGTAGAGGGTGTCGGCCAGCATCGCCTCTGGCAACAACTTCGACTCTGTGAGCTGATCGAGCATCGGCACCACCGCCCCGCCGTCGGGCTCCGCAGCACTCTGCGGCAGGGCGCCCGTGATCAACTGCACCTCGTTCTCCGGGCTGCACGTCTCGGCGATCTGCACCTGATAGCCCTGGCCTTTGTGGGCGTCGTAGGTGGCGGTGGGGTCGGATGGGTTCTGCATGCAGTCCCCGCCGGTCTTGGCCTTCACCACGACCTTGCCTGCGCTCACCTCGCACTGCTGGCTGAAGATTGTGACCAGGGCCTTGTAGGTCGAGCGGCCCGTCATGTCGGCACAATTGGCGAAGCGTTCGA
The DNA here is from genome assembly GCA_019237095.1 of Planctomycetaceae bacterium. Classification (GTDB taxonomy): domain Bacteria; phylum Planctomycetota; class Planctomycetia; order Isosphaerales; family Isosphaeraceae; genus Aquisphaera. The sequence goes on along the minus strand of JAFAHT010000079.1, from coordinate 4,103 downwards.
TGACCCACAACAGATCCTCAGCCGCCTGCTGCCGCGAGCGTTGTCGCGATTCGGCGTCCTTGGCAGCGGAGAACAGTTGCGACTCCGCCGGCTCGTAGCGGCGGCGGAACTCCTCAGGCAGCGCGGTGTACAACTCGTGGTCGTGACGCCTGACCTGGGTGAGGAACCGCTTGATCGCCACGGCCATCAGCTTGGTGCGACCGAAGCTGGCCATATGAGAAAAGACGTGGGTCGAGTCAAGCCGCTGGCAGGTGATGTCGAGTTCCAGCTTCTCGGCCAGCCGGGTGGTCACGTCCTCGAAGACCGAGATGGCCAGTTCGTCATCGCGAAACATCTTCTGATAGCGTTCGACGCTACGAGTCGAGACTGTGACGCCGGGCTCGAGGTTGAGGGCGTACTGGACGTCGCTCCGGAAGATGTAAACCTCGACGGCCTCTTGGGCGGTCCAGCCGAAGAAGTCGGCCAGGAAGACCAGGCCGGCCATCGAGTACAGTTCCTTGGTGGGGGCGCCCAGTTCCCGACTGAAATTCTCGGCCAATTCGCCAACGGGCATCACTTCCAGGAGGGCATGCCGAAAGACCCCCTGCCAACCCTCGGCGATGATCCGTTGACCGGCAGGGGGTATGACGCCCTGGAAGGGGTCGAAGAGGCGATTTTGTCGGGGGTCGACCATGTGGATCATAACGGGCGCAACTCCTGTTTTAGAATATGGTTAAGTCTATAGTTGCGTCCTACGAAAGTCAAGAGAAAAATGGACATAACTTCAGATTTTTCATTAACTTGCGCCGAAAACTAAGCTCAGAAAACTTTTGTCGGAAACGTCAGTTTTGCGTGTAAATTTAAGGACCTACCTAACCCATGATGGATTGGAGTCCGCGAAGCCGGACTCCAATCCAGGTTCAAGAAGCCCGGCGGCGATGCCGCAGAGCCCCGACCATGGGAAACGCTTCGCGACGAGAGAGCGGAGTGACGGCTCAAGCGGAGGCAGAGGAGCCGTCGAAGGGGCGGGACTGACAGGCGAGGCAGTGCGAAGGGTCGGGACAGACGATCGCCCGCCGGCATGGCCGGTCTGAGGACGACCGCAGACCGTTGAGTTTTCGAGCGTGGCGCAGACCGCGATCGGGCCTCGGCCTGCCGAGGGTCTCCGGAACCACGTCGGGAACCGATTCACCTCAGCCCTCGGGTTAACTCGTGTCGAAAACCGCCGGGACCGGTGCCGGCGCGAATCCCACGATGCCCATCAGGTCGCCGCACACCGGACAGCGCGGTGCGGCCGTCGCGGAGGGTTCCTCGGCACCCACGGCCTTTAGCGCGAAGAGCGCCCCGGTGAACACCGTCACCAGCCACCGCACCGCCTCCAGCACGATGCCGCTGTGGGGACTGAGGAAGCCAAAGTGGCGGACTTTCTGGAAGCCAGCGGGGAGCACGTGCTGAAGGAAGCGGCGGAGAAACTCCAGCGCGTCCAGCGTCATCTTCCGTAGTCGGTTCGAGCCGACCCGGCGATAGGTGAAGGTGACTTTGCCGTCGTCGCACGAGACGATGCGATGGTTGCTGATCGCCACCCGAAAGACGTACGGGGCGAGATAGCGCAGCGTGGCTCGGCCGTCGCCGGCGGCCTGCGAGTGCACCACCCAGTCGCGTTGCCACACCGCGGGGTCAACCAAGTTGAGCAGACCCGCGCCCCGAAGCGCGTCCCGGAACTTGGCCCGGAAGAGGATCGACAGGGCTTTGACCGGCACGAAGAAGTCGGCCCGCGATGGCAGCCAGCACGAGCCGTCGGCGCTGATGCCGCCGCCCGGTACCACGTAGTGCACGTGCGGGTGATACTCGAGCGTCCGACCCCACGTGTGCAAAACGCCGAAGAAGCCGATCCGATCCGTGCCGACAAACTTCGGGTCGGCCGCCAAGGCACGCAGCGCCGCACTGGAGGCCTCGAACAGCGCCGAGTAGGCGGCACGCTGATGGCTGCGGGCCACGTCGCGCAGCTTCGCCGGCAGCGTGAAGGTGATCAGGAAGTAAGGGCACGGCAGCAGGCGGTCGATCTGGTTCTCGAGCCAGGCGTCGGTCTGGTTCTGCTGGCAAGTCGGGCAATGCCGATTGCCGCAGGACCGGCCCATCGCGTGCGTCCTCCCGCAGGACGCGCAGCGATAGAGCACCATGCCCAACTCACCGGTCCGGCAGGCGCTGAGGGCGCGGAGCACCTTCTTGTGTTCGGCGGGCATCGTGGCACCGAACCGATCGAGATACGCCCCGCCGTACTGCCGCGGCACGTCGGCGACGGTGGGCAGCGGTCAGGGCTCCATCAACGCCTCGATCTTGGCGACCGCCTGTTCCTGGCTCACGGTGGTCAGATGGAGGTAGACCATCGTGGTCTGCAACGAACTGTGGCCGAGGTACTGCTGGATCAATCGCAGGTTGACGCCGGCTTCGAGCAAGTGGGTGGCGTAGCTGTGCCGCAGCGAGTGGATCGAGATCGCCTTCTGGAACTTCAGCTCTTGGACCACCCGACGCAGGGCCCCTTGCACGCTTGACCGCTCCATGGGCCGGTCTGCGGTCGCCGTCTGCTGCCCGTCCCGACCGAGAGCCGGGAACAGCCACACCGGATGGCGATGCGTGGCCCAGTACTCGCGGAGGACCTTCAGCGTGCTGGTGGGCAGCGGGACGTAGCGGTCCTTGGCCCCCTTGCCACAAGGCACGTGGACCAGCATCCGCGCGCTGTCGATGTCGCCGACCTGCAGGTGCAGCCCCTCCCCGAGCCGCAGGCCCAGCGAATAGACCGTCCAGAAGAAGGCGCGGTTGTGGTGCGTGCGGACGGCCTCGATGAGGCGGCGCACTTCCTCGACCGAGAGCACGTCCGGGAGCCGCTTGTCCCTCCGGACGCGGAGTCTCTGGAGCGTCGGCCAGTCACGAGGCGTGGTGTGGGAGTAGAAGAACTTGATGCCGCTGTAGGCGATGCCCAGCGAGGCGGAGACGAACTTGCGGTCGTTCTTGAGGTGGAGGAAGTAATCGCGGACTTGCTGCTCGCTGAGCCGGTCGGGCGGGGTGTGGAAGTGGTCGGCGAGCTGCCGGACGGCGCGGAGGTAGGCCTCCTGGGTGCGCTCGCTGAGGCCGGCCAGTTGAAGGTCTTGGAGCATCCGCTGGCGGAGTGCCGTGGTCATCGGAAGGTCCTTTCGCAAAGGAGTCAAGAAACACCTCTGCGGAGAACCTTGTGTCACGACTCGCCGGCTCGACAGGAATTCGGCCGATCAGCGATCAATCCCATAACCGGGAACGGTCTTCTTGCTACACTGAGGGGTGTCATCGTGCCGCGCGAGCGGCTAACGTGAACCATCCGCTGCACCTGACTGCGGCGCCATCACCGTCTTTCGGGACTCAACGTCCGACCAGCCGCCGTGGCAGGTGAGCCTGGCGTCCGGTGGTGCGGGAGGCTTTCATGCCCGAACAGCCTATTCGAGCCGAAGAGCTCGCGTACTGGTATCTGAGGCTGAACGGTTGCTTCACGATTCCCAACTTCGTGGTGCATCCCGATTCGGGTACGAACCAAAAGACGGATATCGATGTTCTTGCTGCTCGGTTCCCGTTCCGAGGAGGCGAATTGCCGGGCATGAAGGACGACGAGTTCTTTGAGCGGTGTCGGGCGCAGACGTTGATTCTTCTCACCGAGGTGAAGACCAGCCGGTGCTCTCTGAATCGGGCTTGGCTCAACCCCGAGAGCGATGCCTTAGAAAAGGTGATCCGCGCGGCGGGGTTGTTTCCTCGGCATGAAGTCCCTCCCGTGGCGACATCGCTACGAGAGTCGGGCCACTATCGCTCGCAGCTCTACCGTATCAGTTTCCTGGCTCTTGGAGGCGAAACGGACGAGGACCTTGCTGCGCGGTATCCGGAGATGCCGCAGATTCTGTGGCGCGACGTCCTGGCCTTCATCCACGCACGGTTCCGGACCTTCCGCGCTATTTGTCTTCACGCATCCACCTCCTCATGCAGTGCCGATCACCAGGCTTTCGCGCGCCACCTCGACCACCGCAGGGGTCACCTGGCGCAGGTTGTTGATGGCCAAGACGCGGGCGATCTGCGTCAGGAGCCGGTTCGACAGCCGCAAGTTG
>JAFAHT010000399.1 GCA_019237095.1 Planctomycetaceae bacterium | reverse complement strand
CAACTTGGGACCGGGTCATCCGCCAATGGCAACGGCAACGTCGCGGTCCAGGCTTACAAGCCGAAAGTCGTGGTGAATATCTCGGCCCGGCACTGCCACTTAAGACAGGCCGACGTCGATACACTCTTCGGGCCGGGACATCAGTTGACCACCATGCGGCGGCTCTACCAGGACACCGATTTCGCGGCCAACGAAACAGTGGCCGTGGTCGGCACGCGGCAACGGATGATTCCCGAGGTGCGGATTCTGGGCCCTTGCCGCAAGTTCAGCCAGGTTGAGCTCGCGTTCACCGACGCGATCAGCGTGGGCATCGACGCCCCGGTGCGGCTCTCCGGCGATATCGAAGGAACGCCCGGCTGCCTGCTCATCGGTCCCAAAGGCTCACTCGTCTTGCAGCAGGGCGTCATCCGCGCCCAGAGACATGTGCACATGGGACCGAAAGATGCGGAGTATTACGGCGTCAAGCACCTTGATCGCCTGAATATGAGGGTGGAAAGCCCCTGCCCCTCGACGCTCGAGGGCTTGCTGGTGCGGAAGCATCCCGAGTGGAAGCTCGAGGTGCACATCGATACCGACGAGGCCAACGCCTGCGACCTGGCCCATGCCACCAATGTGATCTTGACCAAAGCATGACCTGATTTCCCGTTGGTTTCTCCCAGACCACCCTAGCGGTGCTCGGAATTGACGGCAACTGACCCAAATCCGCGGAAGGAGGGCCCGAAGTGGCCTCAGCAGCAATTGAAGCGCTCGGAATGATCGAGACCAAAGGCTTTGTCGCGCTTGTGGAAGCCAGCGACGCAATGCTCAAGGCGGCAAACGTGGAGCTGGTCGGCTGGGACAAGATCGGCAGCGGCCTGGTGACGGCCTTCGTGGCCGGCGACGTGGCCGCGGTCAAGGCGGCTGTCGACGCGGGCGCCGCGGCGGCCAGCCGGATCGGCGAGGTCGTCAGCGTCCAGGTTATCCCCCGGCCCCACGAAGACCTGGGCGGAGTTCTCACCTTCGCGAAGGCCACGGCCGCCCCGGCCGCTTCCTCTACCTCCACATCCTCCAAGAACGACGGAGCTTGAGACAATGGCGACTCTCGAGAAATCGGTTTCACGAACGACAAGCTTGCGGCCTAGCAACTCCGGCGAGGCACTCGGGTTGATCGAGACCAAGGGGCTGGTCGGCATGATCGAGGCCACCGACGCGATGCTCAAGGCGGCAAACGTCCACCTGGGCGGCCGCGTGCAGGTCGGCGGCGGGTTCGTCACCACGCTGGTCCGTGGCGACGTCGGCAGCGTCCGCGCCGCGGTCGAGGCCGGCGCCGAGGCCGCCAGCCGTGTTGGCGAACTGGTCAGCGCTCACGTGATTCCCCGGCCCGATGAGGCCGTCCTGATGACCTTCCTGGGCTGAGGCTCCCGCCCCACACACAAGCAAACCCGTAACGAGCGCACAAGAAGGGAGCCAACGAGATGAACGGTAACGCGCTGGGCCTGATCGAGACCATGGGCCTGATCGGGCTGATCGGTGCGATTGATGCCATGCTCAAGGCGGCCTCCGTCGAGATGGCCAGCTCGGTCATCAAGCTTGATGGAGGTGTCGTCAGCGTGATGGTCCGGGGCGATGTCAGCAGCGTCCGCGCCGCGGTCGAGGCCGGCGCCGAGGCCGCCGCCCGGATCGGCGAATTGCGTGCCGCCCACGTCATCCCACGTCCGGACTCGGCCGTGGTCCAGGTATTTCTGGGAGGATCGCAACGTTGAAGATCCTCGTCGCCAACCTGGGATCCACCAGCTTCAAGTATCGACTCTTCGACGTCAGCGACCCGGCCGAGCCGGTCCTGGCGCGGGGGGCGATCGAGCGCATCGGCGGCCCGATGGCCCGGGTCGTCGTGAAGTCCACCAGGGGCGAGCGGGAGATGGATCGGCCGATCGCCGACCATGGCGACGCGGTCCAGCTTTGCCTCGACCAGCTCACCGATCCCGACATCGGCGTGCTGGCCGATCCAGGTGACGTGGCGGGCATCGGGTTCAAGGCGGTCCATGCCCGCAACCTGACCGGGGTCCATCGGGTTGACGATCACGTGCTCGAGGCGATGGAGGCCTTCGCCGACGTCGCTCCGGCCCACAATCCTCCCTACACCAAGGCGATGCGGATGCTCCGCGATCGCTTTGCGAACCTGCCGCTGGTGGCCGCGTTCGAAACCGGCTTTCACCGCACTATCCCCGAGGCCAACCAGCGCTATGCCATCCCCGAGGCCTGGACCCAGCTGGGCATCCGGCGGTGGGGGTTCCACGGCGCCAGCCATCGCTACATCTCCTGGCGCGTGCCGGAGCTGCTGGGCCGCGCCGATATCAAGATCATCTCGTGCCACCTGGGCGGCAGCTCGTCGCTGGCGGCCATCCGCAACGGCCGGTCCGTCGCGTGCAGCCTGGGCATGAGCCCTCAGTCCGGCCTGCCACACAACAACCGGGTCGGCGACTTTGACGTCTTCGCCCTGCCGGTCCTGCTTCGCGAGACCGGCAAGAGCCTGGAGGAAATCCTCGACATCCTGGCCAATCGGTCTGGCCTGGAAGGGCAATGTTCCGCCCGCGACCTCCGCGACATCGAGTCTGCCGCGGCAGCCGGCGAGTCGCGTGCTGAGCTGGCCATCGAAGTCTTCCTCGCCTCGATTCGCCACTACCTGGGTGCCTTCCTGCTCGAGCTGGGAGGGGCCGATGTGATCGCCTTCACGGGCGGCATCAGCGAGAACTCGGCACGGATTCGCTCGGGAGTCTGCCGCGATCTGGGCTGGTTCGGCATCGCGCTGGACCCGCGGCAGAATGCCAGCGGCCCGGCCGAGCGCCTGGTTTCCACCAGCGGCTCGCGTGTTCAGGTCTGGACCGTGCCTACCAACGAGGAGCTCGTGGTGGCACGCCAGTGCCGGACTCTTCTCGACTCCGGCAAGCAATCGATGATGTGAACGAACGCGTCAACGTGACGTTTTAACGCCAGGCGGCCTGATCTCAAGGCAAACAGAGGACTTCTCGGCGATGTTGCTGGCCCGGGTGACAGGCAGCGTGGTTGCGACCCAGAAGGTCGCCTCGATGACCGGACACAAGCTCCTGACCGTCGAACCCTACAAGGTTGACGGCAAGAGCGCCGACCGGCTGGTCCCCACCGGTCGAACCTTCGTCGTCGTCGACACGATGGGGGCGGGCATCGACGAATTAGTCCTCATTTGCCAGGGCTCGAGCGCCCGGCTGACCCCGGAAACTGAAAAGCTTCCCGTCGACGCCGTGGTGATCGGTCTGGTCGACACCGTCGACGTGGGCGGGAAAGTCGTTTTCACCACTCGGGGGGGCTGAAGAATCACAGGATGCCAGATGACAAATGCCAGATGACAAATACCCGGATGCCAGAGATCAAGTGCCAGGTTCGTATCGAACCCTGCCATCTGTCATCTGGAGTCTGGAATCCAATCCGGCCTCCAGCGCACTCTGATCGCCACGAGACCACCAATCCGACCGGGCCTTCTTTGCAACGGTACCTGCCATGCAAATGACTGAAGATCTGATCCGCAACGTGGTTCAAGAGGTCCTGTCCCAGATGGGCAACGGGGCCATCGCCGGCAACGGCAAGGCGGCCGTTCATCCGGCAGGGAACCTCGGTGTATTCCCCACCGTCGATGCCGCCGTCGAGGCGGCCGGAGCGGCCTTCGAGCAGTTCCGGCGCCGCGGTCTGTCGGACCGCAAGAAGGCCGTCGACTGCATCCGGCGAATCTGTGTTGACGAGGCCGACGAGCTGGGCCGAGCTGAGCTGGAAGAGACCAGGATCGGCCGGCTCGATCACAAGATCGCCAAGCTCAAGGAGATGATCCCGCTGATTCCCGGCGTCGAGTACCTGCGAACCGACAACGCCAGCGGGGACCACGGACTGACCCTCACCGACTACACACCGTTCGGAGTCATCGGGGCAATCACCCCGGTCACACACAGCCTGCCGACCCTGGCGGCCAACGCAATCAACATGCTGGCGGCCGGCAACACGGTCGTCTTCAATGCCCATCCTTCGGGAGGAAAGGTTGCCGCCCTGGGAGTTCGCCAGTTCAACAAGGCGATCCGCGAGGCGACCGGACTGGACAACCTGCTGACAATCATCGACCCGCCCACGCTCAAGACGGCCGCGCAGCTTTTCGACAACCCCGCCATCAAGCTGCTGGTCGTCACGGGGGGCCCCTCCGTCGCCCGCGCCGCGCTTGCCAGCAAGCGGCGGGCCATCGTGGCGGGACCGGGCAATCCCCCGGTCGTCGTCGATGGCACGGCCTGCCTGGACAACGCGGCCAAGTCGATCGTCGTGGGTGGCTCGTTCGACAACAACCTGATCTGCATCGGCGAGAAGCAGGTCTTCGCCGTGGCCGAGATCTTCGACCCGCTCACCGAGGCGATGACTCGCCACGGGGGCTTTCGGCTCACTGCCGGTCAGATCGAAGCTCTCACCAAGGCCGCGTTCCAGAGCGGCAACGACGGCAAGCCGCATGTCAACAAGGAATTCATCGGCAAGGACCCCTCCTTCCTTGCCGAGCATGCGGGCGTCAAGCTGCCCGCGGGCATCGATCTTCTGTTCGGCGAGACCGGATCCGAGCATCCTTTCGTCCAGGAAGAGCAGATGATGCCGTTCGTTCCGTTCGTACGGGTCTCGAACGTCGATCGGGCCATCGCCCTGGCCAGGGAGAGCGAGCATGAATTCGGGCACACCGCGATCCTCCACTCGCGCGACACCACGGTCATGGCAAAGATGGGCAAGATCATGGACTGCACGATCTTCGTGGTCAACGGACCGAGCATCGCGGGGCTGGGAGCCGGCGGCGAGGGCGTTCCGTCTTTCTCCATCGCCGGCCCAACCGGCGAAGGCGTTACCACCCCCCTGACCTTCTGCCGCCAGCGGCGGTCGGCCATCGTCGATGGAATGAGGTTCATGTGAGGACTGCTCGATTCGAGATGCCACCTGGCAGTTGTCATCCGCCATTTGCCATCGGGCACTCTCCAGCGGGAGAACGGTGAGATGCAGCTCGGCCGGGTGAAGGGAAAGGCGACCTCGACGATCAAGCACCCCACCTTTCAGGGTGAGCGGTTGCTTATCGTCCAGCTCGAGACGGAGACGGGCCGGCCCGATGGAGAGCCGATACTGGTTTTCGATCGTCTTGGGGCCGGTGCTGGAGACCGGGTTATCTGCACCAATGACGGCCGGGCTCTTCAGGACTTGCTGGGGCCGACCACCCCGGGCCGCTGGAGCGTCCTGGGCCTGCCCGATCGATGAGCTAACGATACGACCAGCGCGAAGGTAGGTTCTTTTCTCATGGGTCAAGCGTCGCTGAATGCCAATGCTCTCGAATCGGCAACGGGATCGCCCCGGTTCCGCATTCCGGAGCGAGCATTCGACCTCGCTGATCCGATCAAGAAGGTCGACGAGGCGGTGCGGGCGGTCCTGGCTGAGCTGAAAGGCCCGTCCCGCTCTCGAAAGGAGTCCGACTGCCAGGTTGTCGTGGACAGGCTGTTCTCCCTCCGGCATGCCGAGGCGCTTCCGCCTGGCACCCGGATCGTTCGGCTCGGCCCCTCGACCGTAGTCACGCCCCTCGCCAGCGAGGTGCTCAAGCGAAAGGGGATCACGATCCGACTGGGCGGCCTGGGCGAGTCAATGGGCACTGCCCGCGGCGAATGGGGGTTTTCGATCGCGGCCGATTCGGAAGTGCTGGGGACGATCAAAGCGTTGCGGCGGGCCCTTCTCAAGGACCCGCGTGCCTGGATCGAGTTCGAGCCCTCGCTGGAGTTCCTGGCGAGCTGGCTCGTGGACGGGAAAGGTCGAGGGGCCATGTTCATCACGTCCGAGACGGCACTTACGGTCTGGAAGTCGTGCCAGATTACCGGCGTCCGGGCGGCGTCGGCCACGGAACCCGGCGAGGTCTATCGCGCCGCCCAGTCGCTGGGAATGAACCTGCTCGTGGTCGAGCCGGCCGGAAAATCGATCTCGCGGATCAAGCAACTGGCTAGCGCTTTCCGCGTCTCCGGAGCGCCCCGGGCGCCCGAGGCCCTACGTGTGGAGGACCGGTGATGAGGATTGCCGAGGTCATCGGCCGAGTGACCCTCTCCCGCCTTCACCCCAGCCTCCG
>JAFAHT010000348.1 GCA_019237095.1 Planctomycetaceae bacterium | reverse complement strand
GCCATTGTCGGGGGTCGGCGGCCTGCGGGCCGGCCCCCGTGACCCAGTAAGTCCCCTTGCCGCCCGGCGGGTTGACGATCCCCGCGATATGGCCGCTGGAGGCCCGCACGAAACGCACCGCGCCGCCGAAGAGCTGGGTGATGCGCCAGGCGGCGTCCCACGGCACGATGTGGTCCTTCTCCGCGCCGACCGCATAGGCGTCCAGTTGGATGCGGCTGAGGTCGATCGCTTTGCCCTTCAGGGAGATCTTGCCGGGCTTGATCAGGTTGTTCTCGAGATACGTAGGGCGCAGGTACCAGCTGTGGGCGGTCCCGGCCATCCGGGTGCCGTCGCTGTTCCAGTACAGGAGGTCGAAGGCCGGCGGCTTGTTGCCCATCAGGTAGTTGTTGACGACGTTGGCCCAGATCAGGTCGTTCGAGCGCAGCAGGTTGAACATGTTGGCCATCTCCCGGCTGTCGAGATAGCCGCGCTCCAATATCTGCTGCTCGATGAAGTCGATGGACGGTTCGCTGATGAAGACCGCGGTGTCACCGACCTTCGAGAAGTCCTGCAGCGAGACCATGAAGGTTGCCGAGCTGAACCGGCCGTCGCGCCGTGCGGCCAGCCAGGCCAGCGTCAAGGCCAGCAGCGTGCCGCCGATGCAGTAGCCCATCACGTTCACGGTGTCGCCGCCGGTGATCTCGCGCACGACCTCGCTGGCCTCCAGCGGACCGAGGTCCATGTAATCCTCCATCGTGACGTCGGCCATCGACTCGTCCGGGTTCTTCCAGGAGATAATGAAGACAGTGAAGCCCTGCTCGACCAGGTGCCGCACCATGCTGTTCTCCGGCTGCATGTCGAGGATGTAGTACTTGTTGATCCAGTGCGGTACGATCAGCAGCGGGGTCTCGTGCACGGTCTCGGTCGTCGGCGCGTACTGGATCAGCTCGATCAGCCGGTTGCGGTGGACCACCTTGCCCGGCGTCAGGGCGAGGTTGCGACCCGGCGCGAAGGCCGTCACATCGACGATGCTGAGACGGCCTTCCTTCAGGTCGTTCAGCAGGTTGCGCGCCCCGTCGGCGAGGCTGGCTCCGCCGGTCTCTATGGCCCGGCGCAGGGCGGCGGGATTGGACACCAGCAGCAGCGTCGGGCTCATGGCATCGACGAACTGGCGCAGGTGGAAGTTCAGGCGCTGCCGCTCCGCCTCATCCATGCCCTCGATTTCGCCCTGTTTCAGCAGCCAGTCCGAAGCCAGCAGGTACAGCTCCTTGAGGGTGCGGTAGATCGGGTTGTTCTGCCATTCTGGCGCCGCGAACCGCTTGTCGGACGGGGCCGTCGCCGGTCCTTGGGACTGGTCAGTGCCGGCCATGCCCCACCAGCGCTGGACCGCCTCGTTCCAGGTGTCCATGGTGGAGCGCCAGAGCGTCATGTACAGGTCCGCGCCCGAGGCCGTGGCCTTCTCGGGCTTTCGCAGGGAGTGCAGCCAGACGGTGCGCAGCGCACGAGAGATCTCCGCCCAATCGATCGGCACGACCTTGCGCAGCGGATTGGCGTTCCACATCTGGTCGACGGAGCCCAGGAGTGGGTCCTTGGCGATGATGTCGTTGAGCTGCTTCACGCCACCGGCCAGCATGTTGTCGATGAGGTCGTGGGGCGTCACTTGCCACCAGGGTTTGTCGGAGTTGATCCAGTCCCGGGCGGCGCCGAAATATCGCTCCATCCAGGGCATCCACAGGCCCGGCAGCATGTCGGGCTGCGGCGGGCCGGAATCGGCGTTGCCGCCCCCCTGCGTCCCGCCTCCCGACGGGGCCCCGTCCTGCCTCTGATGCCGGCGTCCCTCATCGGTTCTCTTGGTGGCCATCAAATCTCCTCCGAATCTTCGTTCGCCATTGGTAGGGACAAGTTGGGAAAGGCCATAGTCATATTGTACACGACGACCGACTGCCGGGGGTGTCGGGAGATTCAGGCCGCGCTGGAAGAGGGGGCACGCAAAGGGGACACTGGTGATTGTCATTAACTTATCGACGCAACGTCTATTGCCTGTGGCATTTGTGACGAGATGAACGTGTGAGGGTTCCTCCTTCGGGAAGGCAAAGGGGACACTTGGTGAATGTCATTTCCTTATGCGCAAGTCCTTGTGGAAAAGTATGTTACAAGATCGCGGATACCGCATCTATCCATTCTGACTCAGACGTGGATGGCAGGAAAGGCCCCAATTCACAGGAGACCAACTATGATTATTTAATGTATACATGAGAAGTATAGTACATGTAGAGCCAATATTCAGCACGCAAGTCGTTCGTCGCTAAGGAGTTACGCTCAAGGAAATGACATGCGGGACACTGGTCATTTTCTTGGTAGTCTGCATAATATAGAGGCTTTGTTAACCTTGGTCCCTGTAACTCGAATCATCCGGGACTTTCCATGCCACGCGCCTCCCGTGCTGCTGCCGGAGGTTTTTGCTACCACGTCCTGAGCCGGGGCAATGGCCGCGCCGAGGTCTTTCACAAGGATGGCGATTACGACGCGTTCGTCCAGATCATTGCCGAGGCCTCGCTCCGGATTCCCACGCGACTGCTGGCCTGTCGACCGCCGCGGTCTCATCGAGAGTTGATGAGGCGCCTCGCCGATGCGAGGCGCCTCGGTGCAAAGGAAGGCGCGGTACAAGACCGCGAAAAAATACTCGTTCTTCCTGCGTTTCAGGGGGTTATAACCCGGAATTCGCCGCAACTCTTTTTACGGAAAGCACTTATATGAGGTAGTCAGAGAGCCCGAAATCCCGCCACAACCCTCTGCCACACAAGGGTTTAGGGTAATAGTTGCCAACTAACCCCCCGAAACGCAGGATGAGCCCTGACACGAGAAAGCTAGCCCAGCAGCCCCAGCACCGTCCAGATCAGACCGGCGGCTCCGGCGACCAGGCTCAGGTAATAGATGGCGCGGATGCGGACGAGGATCGAGACCGAGGCCAGGATAATGCCGACCTGGACGCAAGCGATGCCTAGGGCAAACTGATGGTGCTTGTGAAACTCGTGCTGGCTTTCGGCTTCGAGGCGCTCAGCCTCTTTCTTGACTTCCTCCTTTTCGCGGTCGTAGCGCTCGGATTCCTCCTGGAAGTGCCGCAGCGACGGTCCATGAGAATCACTGGCGGTTGTGCTCTGGGTCACGGACAGGGCATTGATGATCTCACCACCGACCTGGTAAACATGGCTCTTGGTGCTCTTGGCCTGGTAAATCGCCCACTGGTCGGTGGCCTTGGTCTGTTCCAGGATCGCCTGGTTGACGGCATGTCCGGAGAGCAGCGAGCCGATTGCGGCGAGCACGGCAAGCACCGCGGCGGTGACGGCCGAAACGGTCATCTCGCTTCCTCGAGCATCCGAGCCGTGTTCATGGCCGTGATGATGTTCCTCGGCGGCTTTTTCCACCCATTCGTGGGGTTCAGGACCTTCTTCCATCAATCTATCTCCTGCGCCATGATTCCCTGCTTGAGCCGGGGGATCGACCAGCCATCGTGATCGCCTAGCGATCGTCGGTCCTGGCGGAGAGCGAGCGGGCGGGAACCCCAACAACCGTGTCGCCGCTCTTGATGTGCTTGCCGCGCGTGATTACCGCCCCGGCACCGATGACGGCGTCATGGTCGATAGCGACTGGCGCGATCATCACGGCGCCCGCGCCGATGCGGACCCTGTCGCCGATCTGGGTCTCGTTCTTGCGGCTGCCGTCAAAATTGGCCGTGATTGTTCCGGCGCCCACGTTCACGTCGCGACCCACGGAGGCGTTGCCCAGGTAGGCCAGGTGGTGAGCGATCGTGCCGGAGTCGATGTGAGACCGGCTGATCTCGACGAAGGCGCCGACCTCGACATCGTTTTCGAGCACGGTGCCATCGCGCAGGTGAGTGAACGGTCCGACCTGGCACCCGGCGCCGATCTTGACCTGTCCCGAGATCACGGTGAACGGGTGAATCACGGTGTCGCGGCCGATCGTGGCTCGGCCGTCGATGTAGGTGTTATGGGGATCGACGATCGTGACGCCCTCGGTCATCCAGTGGTCCTGGATTCTCGCCTGCATGACGGTTGCGGCTTGGGCGAGGTGCTGGCGGGTGTTGACGCCAAGTATGTCGTCGGCCCGCAGCACGTTCAGGGCCATGACCTTCTGCCCCATGGCCATCAACCGCTCTGGGGCGTCGGTGAGGTAGTATTCGTGCTGAGCGTTGCTGGTACCGATCTGATCGAGAGCATCCCAGAGCAAGGGAAGCTGGAAAACGTAGCAGCTTGGGTTCACCTCCCGGATGGCCTTCTCCTCGGGGGCGCAATCGCGCTCCTCGACGATGCGGAGGAACCTGCCGGCGGAATCGCGGAGAATCCGGCCGAAACCCATCGGGTCATGCACCTTGGCCGTACCCAGCAGGCAGGCCGCCCCATCATGCTCCTGGCGCGCCAGGAGATCGGCCAGGGGCTCGGGCCGCAAGAGCGGCTCGTCGCCGACCAGCACCATGACAGGGCCCTGATAATCGGCCAGGAGTTCGCGGCAAATCTTCACGGCATGGCCCGTTCCAAGCTGCTCGGACTGTGTTACGAAGAGGATGTCGGGCTCGTCGTGCAGGCTCTCGAGGACCTGGTCGGAGGCGTAGCCGATGACGACGATGATTGTCCGGGCCCCTGCGCCGCGCGCGGCGTCGACCACGTAGCCGATCATCGGCCGGCCGCAGACCTCGTGCAGCACCTTGGCCTTGTCCGACTTCATTCGCTTGCCCTGTCCCGCGGCAAGGATGATCGCAACTGGTCCGTTCAGACTCATGGAGTCGATTCCTGGTCCAGAAAGTTGTAAGAGGTCGTTTCCGCCTGCCAGAAGCCAAGATGCGGAATGGATGCCAAATCATAGAATAGGATACCCGCCATCGTCAAACACCCGGCGCCGCTGCGTGCGAGCCTGGGTGAGCGTCTTTCGAGTGGGTAAACGGCTACGCGGCGCTCCGGCGGTTGGCCCAGAACGCATCCCATTGTCCCTTCTCACTCAAGAGCAGGGCTCGCAGATGGCCGACCGCATCGGCCCCCTCATGACCCCACCGCATCCCCGAC
>JAFAHT010000318.1 GCA_019237095.1 Planctomycetaceae bacterium | reverse complement strand
CGTGGTCGTCATCCGCAACGCGGTCCGGGCCGAACGATTCGATCGCTCCGATCCCGCGGACCGGCAGGTGTTGGAAGCGATGTTTCCCCGGGTTCCCGAGCGAATCGTCGGCTCGGCTGGCCGGCTCAGTCCCGAGAAGGGGTTCGGCGTCCTGATTGAAGCCGCGGCGATCGTGGCCAGGTCCGATCCCGGTGCTGGGTTCATCCACTTCGGCGACGGCCCGCTGCGCGAAACGATCCGGCGGCGGATCGGGGAGCTCGGGCTCGAGGGGCGGTTCGTCCTGGCTGGTCTCCGCGACGACCTCGACCGCTTCCTGCCGCATTGGGACCTGTGTGTGCTACCCTCATTCACGGAGGGGCTTCCTACCGTCGTGCTCGAGTCGTACGCGGCAGGCGTCCCGGTCGTGGCGACCGCCGTGGGTGGCACGCCTGAGGCGGTCGCCGACGGGGTCGACGGCTACCTCGTCCCGCCGGGCGACCCGATCGCCCTGGCTCGTCGCATCCTCGACGTCCTGGGCGCGGACGACAAGCGCCGTGACATGGGCATGCTGGGGCGCCAGCGGATCCGCGCCGAGTTCACCTTCGCCGCCCAGGCCCGACGCTTTCAGGGGGTCTGCGAGCAGCTCGTGACGCGCCGGCGCCCGAGTGCAACGATCGGCGATTTCGCCCCGAACGTCGCAGAGGCGGCGCGGTGACCTGGCACGAGGCTCTCTCCTGTCTTGCCGCGGCCGGTCCCTGTGCCAGCCTCGCCTCTCTTTGCCTCGGTCGTCGTCCTGCGAAGGTGGAGGTTTGCCAAATGTTGATGAATCTAGATTTAAATCGCGTTGATCAGCCAGCGGGCCGATGCAACGACACCCCCCCTGGGATAGCGCCGCGAGAAGACGATCCCCGGCTGTTCACTTGGTCGGAGGACCGAGTCAACCTGGTGGTTCTCTTCTTGCTGGCTTGGTGCCTGCGCGTCGGCTTGGCTGCATGGGCGGGATTGGACCACATCGAAGGTGCTGATGCATGGGTGTATTACTCTGAAGCCGCTGGATTGGTCGAAGGGAGGGGATTGGTTCGCAACCTACCGAACGGAAGTCCGCATCTCTCGGCACTCAACATGCCCTTGACTCCACTATTACTCGCGTGCGGGATGAAGGTCTTCGGGACGACCGCAACCGTGTCTCGCATGGTCGCGATCAGTATCAGTAGTCTGGCGGCACCTCTCATGTATCTGATTGCAGGGACGATCATGCCGCGCCGGTGGGCCCTGCTGGCAGGTTTGGGATGTGCGATTCATCCCACATTTTTGTTCTATTCGATCGAGACACTGACCGAGCCATTCTATATCCCGTTCCTTTTCCTGGCCGTCCTCATGACGGTCCGAGCTATGCGAAGGCCGGGCCTTGCGACGGAGTTCACGGCTGGAGTCGCTTGGGGTCTCGCTGCTCTGTGCAGGCCGCATGCCCTCCCCGCCGCAGTCCTGCTGGCGCTCGGCATGGGATTGACACTGAGATCTTGGCGCCCCGTACTCGGCCTGACCCTTGGTACGGTGCTGATCTTGACGCCTTGGTCGACGCGTAACTTTCTCGTTTTCGGGAAGCCGGTCCTGCTCTCCTTGGAAGGGGGAGAGACCTTTCTGGGGGCGAACAATCCCTACGTGGTTCGAGATCCCGAACTGGCCGGGATGTGGATTGCTCCCATGGGCATCCAGGAATATCGGGCTCGCATGATACAATGCCATAATGAGTTAGAAATCAATGACGCTTTAATGAGAATCAGTCTCGATTATTTGAGGGGCCATCCTCAGGTCATCCCCCGTCTCGTCTTCAACAAGTGGACCCGCTGGCTCACGCCGATCACCCAGTCCGGCGGGTTGACTCGATTGATCGTGCTGTGCACCTACGGCGTCTTGCTCGCGCTGGTCGCCGTGGGGGTGGTCTTCGGGACGGTCCGATATTCCCCATTGTTGTTGGCCACCCTGGCGATCACGCTGGCCGACTTCACGCTGGTGGGGCTCTTTTGGGGCAACTTGACGCGCGGGCGCATCCCCCTGGAACTCATCTGGCTCCCCTGGGGGGTTCAGACTGTCCGCTTGCTCGTGGTGGCGCCGATAGCGAGTTGGTATCGCGGCCGAATGGGCTGGGAGTAAGGAACTTCGGCGCAGATTGACCGGACGGGACAAGTGCTCCTGGAACGGTTCGGCGTGCAATTGTGATGACCTTGTTCGAAGCGATCCTCTGGCTTTCCGCGGCGTGCGTGTTCTACACGTACGTCGGCTATCCGTTGCTCCTGG
>JAFAHT010000296.1 GCA_019237095.1 Planctomycetaceae bacterium | reverse complement strand
CAAGAAAGTGCAAAACGAAGCCAATGGAAATCAGCCACAAGTCCTTTGCTTTCAAAGAACTAACATCCGATCGATTCGGTCTTATTTATGTAAAACGAACCCAATTCCGGGTCGCCGAACTTGATGGCATATGGCGCATGGCACATGGTGGTTGACCTGTGCGAGGTGAAGTCGGGTGGCTGCCATGAAGGTGAAAGCAGCGAGCCGATGCCAGAGCTGAGGCTGGGTCGGGTCGTGGAACAAGATTTCCACCGTGTCATTGAGAATTCGACGAACGACAAGATCTTGGAATCTTGTCCCACAGGGGAACGGACGCGACAGACCGACCGGGCCAGAGCGACGGCGTCCGGCAGAGCCTTCCTGGCGGCGTGAAGAATCCAAAAAAATCGCCAAACAAAGCCAATTTGGAATCGACACAAAGCTTGGAATCGCATGAACTTAAATGAGAAAAGACCGGGCCGGCGGGACGGAAACAAAGCCAATGCGGCAAGTTGAGCCGAGGGGAAACTCCCTGGGGAGGGCAGGTCGAGGTCGCTTGCCGCGGCGGACGAATCGGGGTAAGGTCAAGGGGAATGCAGGAGGCAGACGCGACGGTCGAGACCTTCGAACCGTCGATCCCTCACCTGACCTTGAAGGAGCTTGCCGTGCTCGGGTTCTTGACGCTTCTCGCCCTGCTATTCGTCCCGCCGGTCCAGACCGAGACCACTTCGAGCATCACGCCCGAGCAATTCCGCGCCTGGTTCGACGCCGCGCGCCAGGGCAGGCTGGAGATTCCGGACGAAGTCTCTCGAGACGCGTGCCGCTATCGCTATGTTTTCATCGGCGGCCTCTTCAACGAGCAGATGCCCGGATACTTCTTGCAGAATGTCAAGGAGCTCCGGGCAAGGGGCGTGCCGCGAAAGTCGATCCACCTCGTCAAGCCAGGGTCGCAGCAGACGGTCGATGGGAACTCCGAAACGGTTCGCACCGAGTTGCTGGCGATCGCCGCGCAGGGGCCCGAGCGGCTGGTCCTGATCGGCCATAGCCGTGGCGCCTGCGACGCCCTCGCGTTCGCCCTCCAAAACCCGCGGTTTGTCAAGGATCACATCCGCGCCATGTTCTTGATCCAGGGGCCTTTCGGCGGGACGGCAGTGGCAGACTATGTGGCCGGCGAGGGAACACCCATGGACCGGCGGATGCCCACCGGATACCGGCTTATGGGCCAGGCCATTGGACAGCTCGAGTCACGTCTCCTGGAAGATGACAAGCACGAAGCCATTGCGTCGCTGAACCGCCGGGATTCGGAGAACTTCTGGAACGAGATGTTGCGGACGCACCGCGCGGCGGTCCCGGTTGTCGGCCCCAAGACCTTCTACGTGACGAGCCGGACCAGGCCGTCGCATCATCCGCTTTTCCAGCGCGTGACGGGGTGGTATCTGGGCACCTATTACGGGCCGAATGATGGACTGGTCACCTTGGAGGACCAATCGCTGCCAGGCCTGGGCACCGTCCTCGCGGTTCTCGACGTCGGTCACACGGACTTGACCCGCCGCTTCCCTGCGGCTCGCCCCAAGCACCGCCTGCGGAATGCGCTCGTCGATGCGATCATCATGGCCGTCGGAACGCAAAATGCGCAGCTCGCCAAGCAGTCCGGTGTCACGACGGCCGCCGCCTCACAGCATGCTCAGGGAAGCTCGCGTTGAAGGATCTGGACAAACAGGTACGAGAGTAGAACATCCAGGTAGGACGTCCCTTGAAGATGACGAATCAAAACGACCTCGCCCACCCGTTCACGCGGTACTCGCATCCCCTGCGGACATTGGCCGTCGGCTCTGGTGCCTCGTTTCACTCTTCCGGGCCGGCACTGGAGAGTGTTCGCGATCCTCTTCGGTAAGCTGCTGGCCACGGTCATCTCGCTCATCAGGCTAATGGCCGGCCGATGACCCCTCGAACCGGACCGACCGCAAGTGATTCACTCCAGGATATTCTGATCATGTATATCGTTACAGGAGCTGCTGGATTCGTCGGGAGCAACCTGATCCGCGCGCTCAACGAGCGCGGGGTCCGGGACATCCTGGCCGTTGACAACCTGACCCAGGGGGACAAGTTTCGCAACCTGCGCGACTGTGAGATCGCCGACTACATGGACCGCGCCGAGTTTCGCGATTTTGTCGGCCGCGGCGCTCCCGGGGTGAAGCCGGCGGCGGTATTGCACCAGGGGGCCTGCGCCGATACGACCGAGCAGGACGGCCGTTACATGCTCGAGAACAACTTCACCTACTCGAAGGAGCTGCTCCACTGGGCGCTGGACCGCCGCGTGCCCCTGGTTTACGCCTCCAGCGCGTCGGTATACGGCTCATCGCGGCACTGTGCAGAGACGCCCGATCACGAGGGTCCTCTGAACGTGTATGCCTACTCGAAGCTGCTCTTCGACAACTACGTGCGGCGGTTGATTCCGCAAATCTCCACCACTGTCGTCGGCTTGCGTTACTTCAATGTCTATGGCCCGCGCGAGGCCCACAAGGGCCGCATGGCCTCGATGGTCTGGCAGCTTTACCGGCAACTGAAGACCACGGGCGTCGCGCGGTTGTTCGAGGGGACCGATGGTTTCGACGCTGGCGAGCAGAGGCGCGACTTCGTCTACGTTGGCGACGCCGTCGCGGTCAACCTGTACTTCGCCACGGCCCCGCCCAAGCAAGGGGTTTTCAATGTCGGCACGGGAATGAGCCGCAGCTTCAACGACATCGCCCGCATCCTGATCGGGCTGTTGGGCCGGGGTGAGGTTCAGTACATCCCGTTCCCCGACTCGTTACGCGGCAAGTATCAGAGCTTCACCGAGTCCGACATCACACGCTTGCGCGCCGCCGGCTATGACCGGGCGGCGACCTCCCTGGAGGAGGGTATTCGCCAGCTTACCGAACAATCGGGGAAGGAAGGAGACATGATTTCGCCATGAGCGCGGTCAACAGGAAGTTCGAGGGGCTGATCCGGGGACTGCGGCCGTGCCAGATCGCGGTGATCGGCGACGTGATGCTCGACCACTACGTCAAGGGTAATGCCGATCGGCTCAGCCCCGAGGCACCCATTCAGGTCCTCGACGTGACCGACGAGTTCCAGATGCCCGGCGGCGCTGCCAACGTGGCCATGAAGGTCGTCGGCCTGGAGTCCAAGGTACGGATGGTCGGCCTGATCGGCGCCGATCAGGCCGCCGTTGACCTGCAAGCGCTGCTGGCGACTCATCCTCACGTCCGCGACAGTCTGGTCGCGGACGCGAGCCGATCCACCACGGTCAAGACCCGGTTCATCGCGCACAACCAGCAGCTCCTGCGGGTGGACCGCGAGCGCCGGGCAATCCCGGGAGAGGAGGTCCGGGCTAAACTGGCGGAGGCCGCCCGGGACGCCGCGGCCGCGGCCGATGCCGTGATCCTGGAAGATTACGGCAAGGGCGTGCTCTGTGCCGAGGTCATTGCCGCCGCCCTGGAAGGAGCCAGGCGGAAGGGAGTGCCGGTTGTCGTCGACCCGGCGGGGCGTGATTACCGCCGCTACGCCGGCTCGACCGTGCTGACGCCCAACCTCAAGGAGGCCTCGATGGCCGCCGAGCGGCCAATCACGGACATGGAAAGTCTCGAGGCGGCCGGCCGCCTGCTCGTCGAGCAGACCGGCGGGGCCATGGCCATCACCCGCGAGGCGGAAGGCATCTCGCTCTTTCGCCGCCAGCAGGCCAACGGCCCGATTGTGCACACTCACGTGCCAACCGTTCCCGTGGCCGTCTTCGACGTCACCGGCGCCGGTGATGCGGTGGCGGCGACCCTGGCCATCGCCCTGGCCGCCGGAACCGAGATGGTTGACGCCTGCGCCCTGGCGAATCTCGCGGGCCGCGCCGTCGTTCGCCAGTTCGGCGTGGGTACCATCTCGCCCGCTCACCTGATCGCCGAAGCGAACAGCGACTCGGCCGAGCGGATGGTCAAGCTCGCCGATCTCGCCTCGGCCCGGCAGCGCGCTCGCGAGGTGAAGCAGGCCGGGGGCAAGGTCGTCTTCACCAACGGCTGCTTCGACATTCTTCACTATGGGCATGCCTACCTCTTGCAGTTCGCCCGCAGCCAGGGCGATTTCCTCGTCCTGGGACTGAATACCGACTCCTCGGTTCAGCGCTTCAAGGGACCCTCCCGGCCCTATGTCTCTGAGGAGCAGCGGGCCTACATGCTTTCGCTCTACCCCTTCATCGACCTGATTGTCTTCTTCGACGAAGACACCCCGCTGAATCTGATCAAAGCCATCCGACCCGACGTCCTGGTCAAGGGGGGCGACTACACGCCGGAAACCGTGGTGGGCCGCGATGTCGTCGAGTCCTACGGCGGCAAGGTTGCAATCTGCCCACGCCTGGAGGGACTGAGCACGACCGATCTGGTCCGCAAGATCAAAGACGAGGAACTTTGAGCAACGCGCGGGGCCATTGCCGGGGCCGAAAATTGACTTCAGAACGAAATGGAGTGAACTCGGCGCCAGGCTTGGCTTTCCGCTCATCGATCTCGACCGATCCTCTACAATAACAGAAAGATCCAGGACGCGCGGCGCCGGTGTGCCATCGCGGTCCGGGACCGAAACAACGCGAGAGGACGCTGTCTTGTCACTTCACCGACGGATCGGCAGCCGCCAGCGCTTCCTGGACTACCTGCGAGCCTACCGGAAGCGGATCAAGAGCAAGACGCCGGAGCGGCAACGCGGATGGGAGCCGGAGCGGGAGCCGGGCGTGGAACTTCTGGCTGATGCCGGCAAGCGTGCGCCGGGCGAACCATTGGCCGCAGGCAAGCACCGCTCGCTGCCGGTTCTTTACCGCGAGCTTTACCAGTCCTTGAGGGGACATCGGCGGACGATCGCAGTGGCGCTTCTGGGCCTGTCGGTGGCGACGCTGCTGAAGCTTGTTCCTCCCGCGGCGACCAAGGTCGTGATCGATTACGTGCTGATGGCACGCCCGTTGCCTGCGGCCATTGAAGAATGGAGCCCATTTCCGATTCCAGATTCGCCCAGGCTTCGTCTGCCGATCCTGGTGGTCGTGGTGACAGCGATCTCGATCCTGGGCACCATGTTCGGGCTCTGGAGCCGCTGGCTGGCGACGCGAACCACCAAGCGCGTGCAGGTGGCCGTCCGGCGCAGGGTCTTTGAGCACGCGATGCGGCTTCCCCTGCACCGGGTCTACCAGCTCAAGTCCGGGGGCGCCTCCAGTCTCTTACGCGAGGACGCGGGGGGCGTGGGCGAGCTGGTTTTCAGTATGCTTTTCAACCCCTGGCGCGCCGTGGTTCAGTTCGTCGGCGGCCTTGTGGTTCTGGCCTGGGTTGACTGGCGGCTGCTGCTGGGCGCACTTTGCCTGGTGCCCGGGGTCTATTACTCCGACCTGCTCTGGAACCGGCGAATCCGGCCGCTCTTTCGCGACGTCCGCAAGCAACGCCAGGAGATCGACAGCGAGACCACCGAGGTCTTCGGTGGCATGCGGGTGGTCCGGGCCTTCGGCCGTCAAAAAAGCGAGTCGGCCCGGTTCATGGGCGAGAACCACTTGATGAGCCGGCTGGAGCTCCATGTCTGGTGGCTGTCACGGCTCATCGAGCTGCTCTGGGAGTTCGTGCTGCCGATGGCCACGGTGGTCCTCCTGCTCTACGGCGGGCTTCAGGTTCTCGAGGGCCGGCTCTCCCTGGGCGACCTGATGATGTTCCTGGTGTACCTGACCATGCTGCTGGAACCGATGACGGTGCTGGCCACCAGCGTCACCCAGTTCCAGAACAACCTATCTGGCTTCGACCGGGTACTCGACCTTTTGGAAGAGCCCCGCGAGATGGCCGATTGTCCTGGGCATCGGCCTGTCCGCAAGGCCTCGGTTGCCGGCCGGCTCACCATGGAGAAAGTCGGCTTCGCCTACCCGGGAACCAGTCGCCGGGTGCTCCGCGACATCGATCTGGACGTCGAGCCCGGTGAGACGATTGCCCTGGTGGGCCGCAGCGGCTCGGGCAAGACGACCCTGTGCAACCTGATCGCGCGGTTCTACGATCCCACCACGGGCGTGATCCGCCTTGATGGAACCGGCCTGCGCGATATCAAGGTCGAGAGCTATCGCCGACTGCTGGGCATCGTCGAGCAGGATGTCTTCCTCTTTGACGGCACGATCGCCGAGAACATCGCCTATGGCGATCGCTGGGCAACCGAGGCGCGGATCGCCCAGGCCGCCAACGCCGCCAACGCCGCCGAGTTCATCGAGCGTTTGCCCGACCGTTACGAGACCCTGATCGGCGAGCGGGGCGTGCGGCTCAGCGGCGGCCAGCGCCAGCGCCTGGCCATCGCCCGGGCCGTGCTCGCCGATCCGCGCGTCTTCATCCTCGATGAGGCCACCAGTAATCTCGACACCGAGAGCGAGCGCCTGATCCAGCAGAGCCTGGCCAGACTGCTCCACGGCCGCACCTCGTTTGTCATCGCCCACCGTTTGAGCACGATTCGCCATGCCGACCGCATCCTCGTTCTCGATGGCGGAACCATCGCCGAGATCGGCTCCCACCAAGACCTGATGACCTCGGGCGGCCATTACCACGACATGGTCGAGCTGCAGCGGCTCGAGAGCGGAGAGGATCTCATGCTGCAGCCAGATGGCCGCGGCGGGAGGTTCACGACGGACGAATGACTTTGCCCCTCGAAGAGTTCGGCGATCGATCAGCCATCAGCCATAGCATACTCATCGCCGCTGCGTCACGACCACCTTGACCCCGTGAGCGGGGCGAAGGGTCATGCTGGGAAGGGGTGTGACGACGGCGTCGGGGGCGAGCCGGAGGCGGAATCGCCGGGCGATCGTCGCCAGCAGCAAGGCCGACTCCATCAGGGCGAAGTTGTTGCCAATGCAGATCCTCGGACCGCCGCCGAAGGGAAAGTAGGCGTAGCGGTGAATCTGCTCCTGAAGGCCAAGAGCCCAGCGCTCGGGGCGGAACGATTCCGGCTCGTCGAACCAGCGTGGGTCGCGGTGGATCGTCCACTGGGGCATGAAGATCGTGGTTCCCGCCGGAATCGTGTAACCACCCAGCTCGACCGGTTCGATGTTCTCCCGACCCACCATCCAGACCGTGGGATAGATGCGCAAGGCTTCGGTGACGACCAACCCGGTATACTTGAGCCGGGGCAGGTCGGCGATCGTGGGAGGGCGATCACCGAGCACAGCGTTGAGCTCGGCGTGCAGCATGGCCTCGGATTTGGGGTGATTGGCCAGCAGGAACCAGACCCAGGCCAGGGTGTTGGCCGTCGTCTCATGTCCGGCCATGAAGAGCGTCATGGCTTCGTCGCGAAGCTGATCGTCGGTCATCCGGCGGCCGCTCTCTTCGTCCTGAGCGTGCAAGAGCATCGACAGTAGATCGCCCCGATCCTCTCCGCTGCGGCGTCGCTGGGCGATGATCGTGAGGATGATCTCATCCAGCCGCCGGGCCGCTCGCTCGTAAAGAAGATTCGATGGAGTGGGGACCCAGGCGGGAACGGGGATCAACCGGCCCAGCTGCTTCATCCAGGTGTGCATGAGGGTTTCCATCGCCGCGCTCGCGCCAGCAGAGTCACTGCCGATCTCGGCGGCGAAGAGCGTCCTGGCCACAATCTCGAGGGTCAGCCGCATCATGTCGGCCTGGACGTCGCGCGTTTGCCCGTCTTTCCAAGACACCAGCATCCGCTCGGTGTATTGAACCATCACATCTGCATAAGCGGCGATGCGGTCGCGATGGAACGCCGGTTGAGCCAGCTTGCGCTGGGTGCGCCAGAAATCGCCCTCGCTGGTCAAGAGGCCCTTGCCAAGGGTTCGCCTTGCACCGCGCAGCCGGTAATGCTTGATGAACTTGCGGTTCTGGGCAACCAGCACCTCCTCGACCAGGTCGGGATGGTTGAGGAAGAGAATCGATCTGGGCCCGAATCGCGCCCAGACCAGGTCGCCGTACTGGCGTTGCCAGCGCGTGAGTGCCCCCAGGCGGTCGCGGCTGAATTCCCGCAGGTTTCCGAAGAGCCAGTGCTGCCGGGGGCCGGGAGGACGCTCTACCTTCGTTCTCGTGCTTGTCTTCGTACTCATGCTGATATTCTTGAAACTCTCGCTCTTAAACGCCCTTGCGGCCGTTGCGGAATCGATAACCGTAATTCATCGGAGTATAACGGCCCTTTATCGGGCCCGCCAGGTAACACGGGCCAGGTCGTTTCGTCGCCACTTGGGGAATGCTAAGCTAACCTTCGAGGACAAGCTGAAAACCGACTAGCCGGCCGAGATTCGAGGCTCATTCCGGCAGCGGCTGGCCCCGGGTTTCCTCGGCGAATGGGACGACGGCCAGGCCGGCCAGGTAGACGAGGGCCAGGCTCATGGCCGCGGGCCGGATCGGCATGGCGTAACCCAGACCGCCGAAAAGCAGGGTCAGCTTTCCCAGGGCCAGAGGGCCGGTCGCCGTGATATACCGCGCGATGTTGTAACAGAAGCCGGTTCCGGTGGTGCGCAGCCGGGTCGGGTAGAGTTCGGGCAGGTAGACGATGATCACGCCGAAGATCCCGCAGGTACAAAACCCCAGGAGGGGAAGCATCCAGTAGACGTCGGGGCCACGCGACAGCCAGCCGAACGTGAACCAGACCGACGCCAGCGCCATCAGATACGCCAGGGCGAAGGCTTGCCGCCGCCCGCGGCGCACGGCGACCAGCGTGCACAGAGGAGCGCCGAAGAATGAGCCGACGTCCTGGAGCAAGGTGCCCCAGCCGACATAACTGTCATCCTGCCGTTTCCATGCCGTGACCCGGCGAACCGCCTCTGTCTCGGTAGCGGCAGAGGCCCGCGCCAGCCGTTCGAGGTCGAGGCCGGTCATCGACACGTTGACTCCCTTGTCCCCGGTGACAACTCCGGCGAGTTCGCTTTGCCGCTGGGCCAGCAGGCTGCCGCGCACAAGCTCCGGCGTGAACAGGCCGATGCTCCAGAGCCCGACTTGGCCGACCATCCCCAGCGTCATCCCCACCCAGGTCCGCCGCCGCAAGGTGGGATCACCGAAGATGGCACGCAAGTCTCCCAGCCGCATCTCCGACCCCGGCACCGGGGAAACCTCGGTCGAGGATCCACCCACCGACCGGGCCAGCTCGCGAGCACGCAGCCACCGGGTCGGCTCTTTCACGCGCATCCGGATCAGCACGACCAGCAGGCTGGGGATCACGCCGAACCAGAAGAGGACTCGCCATCCCGCCGTCTGGCCGAAGGTCGTCTGGGGTCCGACCAGCAGGCTCAGTCCCGACCCGATGATCGCCCCCACCGAGGAGAACGCCTGGACCAGCCCGAGGGCGAACGGCCGGGCACGCGCCGGCATGGTCTCGGCCACAAGCGCCACTCCTACCGCATACTCGCCGCCTATGCCCATCCCGCACAGCAAGCGATAGGCCGCGAATTCGGGCCAGGAGCGCGCCAGGCCGGAAAGCCCGGTGAACAGAGAGTAGACCAGGATCGTCAGGGTCATCGTCCGGACCCGGCCCCAGCGGTCACCCAGCAGGCCGAACAAGAGGCCGCCGGTCGCCCAGCCGGCGATGAACAGCCCCGTGGCCCAGCCGGCGAAGGCCGGCAACTGGCCGGCTGCCGACGCGGGCAGGAGATCTCGTAGGGCCGGCGTCCGCGCCAGGATGAACAGTCGCTGATCCATGGCGTCGAACAGCCAGCCGAGCACCGCGACGATCAGCACCCACCAGTGCGCGCGTGAAAGCTCGCTCCACCAGGGGGTACTCACGGCCTCGAGTGGAGTCGTTTCTGATCGCGAAATGGCTGCGTTTCCTGGTTGCAAGGCGTTTCGGCTGGTCGAAACGAAGGGAAAGATCATGTTCAATCGGCAAGCCGTCGGTACTTGCCCGCATGGTACAGGAGCGGCTGGCCGCCGTGCAGATCTCCGGAGACGATCTCGCCGACAAAGATCTCGTGGTCGCCACCGGGAAGGATCTCGACCACCCGGCAATCGACGTAGGCCAGGCAATTGGCCAGAATCGGGGCCCCGGTCACAATGCTCAGGATCGACAGACCCGTGAAAATCTTCGGCCCGGACGCCGCGAACCGCCGCGAGATGTCCTCCTGGTCGAGCCGGAGAATGTTCACCGCGAAGCAGCGATTAACCTTGAAATAGTCCAGCGAGTGCGACTTCTTATCCACGGCCACCAACACCAGGGGCGGGTCAAGCGACAGCGAGGCGACGGCGTTGGCCGTCAGACCGTGCAAACCGGCCTTGCCGCCGGTTGTCACCACAGTGACACCGGTCGCGAACTGTCCCATGATCTTCCGCTGAATCGCCGGATCAAATGCCATGAAAAAACTCACCCTGTGAGGACTGGCCGAGGGCCGGTGCGAGCCCCCAAGCCCCACGCGGCGCGAGTCTGGCATTGTACACGATCGGCCTCGATCACCAAGGGGCCCAGCCGATGGCGGGGTTGGACCACGGCGATCGCATCACCGGGGAATCAAGGCTCCTTGCGCTGTCGCCGCAACCTGTACTTCAAACCGGTGACGAAGAAGCAAGCCGCGGCGACCATCCCAAAAATCAAAGGCGCGAAGCGCGGAAACCATGTCATGGGCAAGATCGCCAGGATCACCGCTGCCGCCTGGAAGTAGTAGAACCCCGAGAGGATGCCCGCCTTGACCATGAAAAGCATCCCGTTGGTGACGGCAATCATCGTGATCAGCGATAGCACGGGTAATCCGAGGCGCTGGTCCTTTCCCTTGTAACGAGGATACTCTGGGAATAGGCATCGCCCGGGCGGCGATTCTGACCAACGAAGGTTGAACATTGAGCAATGATACGCCCTCGCTCCGCGGATTCCCACACGTTCCTCAGACGGCCGCATCGTCCCGTCCGTCGCCTCACTCTTGCGCAGGGAGCTGGAAGGGTTGCGGAAGCGGATGAAGAGCGAGCAGCCGTAGA
>JAFAHT010000391.1 GCA_019237095.1 Planctomycetaceae bacterium | reverse complement strand
TGGGCCGAGTCCGCCGTCCCGTTCCTGCTGGGGCTCGGGCGGGAGGACAACGGCAAGCCGCTCACCGTGCCGGGGCAGTGAGTCGACACCTGGCAACGGAATTTCCCGGGTAAGGCGGCGAAGGCCGCGAGGGTGAGTGTCGCCTCGCCACGAAGGCGCGGTCGGGTATGAGAGGGGGCAAGGCGTTGGGAGGGTCGATGTCGGTCGCTTGGTGCGGCTGGATGTAATACGGACTATGGCAAGGATTCCTTCCAAAAATTCACTCATCTCGCCTATCGTCCTGAATAATGATAATTTACGGATGTCCACTAAGTGGTGGCCAGAAGTGACACCGCAGCCTTTTTAATGGTCCGGCGGTGCCTTGACAGATTTTCTACAGTAGTTCGTCCATTTTCGACGTAAGTCCTTTCGCGATGGGCCAGGATTCCTCGTCGAGCTGGAATCCTGGTGCCACGTCTTAATCGAGTTTCCTCTTGATTCACTGAAATTATCCGCTATCCTCATGGTGTCCCGCATTGGAGGGCACCATGTTCTTCCGTATGAAGACCTCTGGACCGCGTACCTACCTCCAAGTCGTCGAGAACCGCTGGGAGGGCGGACGCTCCCGGCAACGGGTCGTCGCCACTCTGGGTCGACTCGATCAGCTCCAACCGAGCGGCCAACTCGACGCCCTGCTCGTCTCCGGAGCCCGCCTGGCTCGCTCGGTCCTCGTGCTCTCCGAGCATGCCGAGGGCAAGCTCCCGACCATCTCGGTCCGGCACATCGGCCCGGCCTTGGTCTTCCAGCGGCTCTGGCAACTGACCGGCTGTCAGCATGTCATCCAGCAACTGCTGAAGGGACGGCGCTTCGAGTTCGCCATCGAGCGGGCCCTCTTCTTGACCGTCCTTCATCGGCTCTTCGACCCGGGCAGCGATCGCGCCGCCGATAAGTGGAAGGAGAGCTACCAGATCGAGGGATGCGAAGGTCTTCAATTACACCACCTCTACCGGGCGATGGGCTGGCTCGGCGACGACTTGCCACGCAAGAAGCAGGCCGACAAGACGCCGTTTGCTCCTCGCTGCAACAAGGACCTCATCGAGGAGCGACTCTTCGCCCGACGGCGTGACCTGTTCACTCAGCTCCAGTTGGTCTTCTTCGATACGACCTCCATCTACTTCGAGGGACAAGGGGGAGAGACGATCGGTCAGCGTGGCCACAGCAAGGACCATCGGCCGGATCTCAAGCCGATGATCGTCGGGGCCGTGCTCGACGGTCAGGGGCGACCGATCTGTTGTGAGCTGTGGCCTGGCAACACGGCCGATGTCACGACGCTCATCCCGGTAGTCGATCGGCTCCGCAGCCGGTTCGGGGTCACCAAGGTCTGCATCGTGGCCGATCGGGGCATGATCAGCACGGAGACGATCGAGGAGTTGGAGAAGGAGGAGCGAGGCTGGGAGTACATCCTGGGCGTCCGGATGCGATCGCAGAACGAGGTCAAGGACGAGGTCCTCGCCCGGGCCGGTCGCTATCGGGTCGTGCATCCCCAGCGCACTACCGGAGACGCCCCTGCGCCGTTGAAGGTCAAGGAGGTGCGGGTCGCGGGCCGCCGCTACATCGTCTGCCTCAACGACGACGAGGCCCGCAAGGATGCCGCCGATCGGGAGGCGATCGTGGCGTCGTTGCGGGAGAAGCTCCGCACCGGGGAGAAGTCGCTGGTCGGCAACAAGGGCTATCGCCGCTACCTCAATTCGACGGGGGTAGATCACTTCCAGGTTGACGAGGCGAAGATCGAGGAGGAGGCTCGCTACGACGGCAAGTGGGTACTCCGGACCAATACGGATCTGGATACAGCCGAGGTGGCGCTGCAGTTCAAGCGGTTATGGATGGTGGAGGCTTGGTTCCTCTCGACCAAGTCGCTGTTGCAGACTCGGCCGATCGATCACAAATGCGACGAAACGCTCCGTGGTCACGTCTTCTGCTCGTTCCTGGCGTTGGTGCTGCGCCAGGAGTTGGAGGTCCGGCTAGCCAAGGACGGTCACGACTTCGAATGGGCCGACGTGATCCAAGACCTGGACCGCTTGCAGATGGTTGAAGTCGAGCAGGATGGCAAGCGGTTCCTGCTGCGGAGCGGGGTCCAGGGCACCTGTGGCACAGTCTTCCGAGCGGCCGGAGTCGCCGTGCCACCCACCGTGCAGCAGGCCCCGAAAGATCCCGCCGACCCGGATCGAAATCCTAGTGCCACGCCGCGCATGTAAATCTGTCAGCATGGGTGACGAGCAGCACTCGCTTGAGACCCTCGGCGGCGGTGCCGCCGAGCAGCAGCAGGGCGAAGACAATTCTCAAGGGGCGTAAGGGATGCTTCCCTCAAACGACCGCGTACGGGGGGTTACGCCGGAGCTGGCGCGATGCCGTCGGGCGTTACGAGAAAGGGCCGGGGGGTAATGGGATAGCTCGACGTGCGATGATCCTTGCGCAATTGGCGCTCGATCCGCTGCTTGGGGCGGCGCCGGTCGGAATAGACAACGAGGGTATCTCGATCCGGGATGCCGGCCCTAAACGGACTCCCGAGGGGGCCGCAGAACAGCCGGTGCAGGTCGGGATGGAGGAGTCGGCTCGACGCCAACCCGTCCCTGGTTGCGATTACGATTACGCGCCCCCCGTCCCGCTGCCGCGCCCCTTCCAACTTGGTCGGCCAGGCAAGCCGGCACAGGTTTGCGACGGCCACTTGGTGAAGGGCCTGAGCGTCCGTCTGCCAGCGGTCCACGTCCGCGGTGGTCACGAACCGGAAAATGTCTTTGCTCCGGAGGGCGTAACAGATCACCACATCGGCGAGCCATTCACTCACGAGCGAATACCGGGTGGCGGAATCGGAATCGATGTAGCTGCGAGGCTTCAAAAGGGGGAGAAGGCGAGCTTGCGCCTCTTCCCAGGATTCCTGCCCCAGTGGCAGATCCTTGGATTGGCCCAGGCTCTGCACAAAATGCTGGATGATTTGGACCCGACGGGCAGGAGCCGCGCGAACCTCCCGATGGAGGTTGCTCAGAAACACGACGCGGTTGCGCCCGCGGATCCCTTTCTCGTCGAGTTGGAAATCTTGCTCGGGATGTCGTTGCCGCAACAACTCCAGCACCTCGTTGGTCAGTTGTCGCAGGGCCAGTTCTTCGTCGCGCGTAATCTCCAGGGTGGACAGCAAGTGCTCAAAGGTCGGGTTCCAGATGTGGCGCTCCGCCGCCGGGACCTGGCTGCTGGCGAAGAGCACCACATCACCGCCTGCGATCAGCCAGTAATGGCCTCCTTCGCCCTCCTTGTGCACATCGGCCTTGACGCCGTAGTGGCGCAGGGTCGGATCGCGGCGGACGTCGCCCCCCTGCATATGCGGGAGCGCCTGGCTGAGGATCTTGGGAAGTTCCTCGGCCAGTCGGTCGCTGTCCACGCTGACCGGCATCAGGGAAATCCACAGCCCGACATCATCGCGGTCATGGGGGCCGAATCCACAGGAGCGTGCCTCGTCTTCTTGGACCTGGTCCCAGTAGGCTGGGTACTCAAGCCGGTAGACTCCCGCGGGATGAAGGAATTTCTTCGAATGGATCGGGAACATGAGCATCCGTAGGAAAAGATAAAGCGAACATTCGTCGTTGCCTCATGTGGGGAAACCGAAGTCCCCTCGATGCCGGAGACAGGACTTGAACCTGCACGTGCATGGTTAGCTCACTAGCCCCTCAAGCTGGCAAGGCTGCCTCCGGCTCACGTTGGGATCGCATTTCGGTGACGCTTAAGTTGTTACGCCACAGGACGGTTACGTCTCACCATCCTCACGGCCACATTGTAGCGACGCGGGGCTGGCATTGCCAGTGTGTGCAGAAGAATTGCAGAAAGAATCGGTCGGCCGACGATCCGTGCTTTACGCGGTCGCCGTACAGGCTGCCCTACGCCTCGTAACCCCCGGCGTCGGACTCCTCAATAAGAGAGTTCGGCCCGGTGGGCGCCGCCCGAGTGTCAGCGGACCCGGAGCTTCGTTGCCCTCGGCCAGCGCCTCGCCCTGATCCTCACGATATATTGGCCGAGGCGTTCCGCTTGACGGCCAAGGAATCCTCCTCACGGGTCGATCACGGCTATAATTACGTTTCGACACTCCTTCTCGACGACGTCGCGCTCAGGGGCGTCGATCAAAGGAGCATGGTCGCCTGGATGGGGGATCAGGACGGGGCGAGACGCTGCCTTTACATCCACCCGTTCCCCGGATAGCAGGTGATCCGCTCGGAGTTCATGTTGATGCCAGAGGACCGAATGACTTGCCCGGTCTTCGACTCGGCCCACCGTTCCCAGTCATCAGCCGTGTCGATCAACTCTTGAGTCTCGCCCCGGGGGGCAGCTATGTGGTGGACTTCTGCGGGAGAACGCGTGCTGCGCGGTGCGGAATGGGAATTGTTCCGTGAGGGCCTCTCGTGCCTCTGGGACGAAGTCGAGGTGTCCGAGGAGGAGGACGGGCCTGGCACGACCGGGATCGCTGTGTTTGATGACCTTCCCAAAGCCGAGCGCCTGGCGCTCCTGGCCACGGTGGCGAAGGGTTTGACCGACGAGGACGAACCTTGCCCGGACCTGACGGCGCTCACCGAGGGCACAGTCGCCGCGATCTTCGCCCATATCCGCTACCACATCGAGGTGGAAATCGAACTCGAAGAGGAGGTGAGCGCCTCCGGGTCCTCCGGGAGGGGCCGATCACGCCCACTCCGGGATATGGTGCTCGCCGCGGCCGATCAGGTCGGTATCGAGCGCGGTCCTCTCCACGCCGAGAGCGGCGGCGATGCGCTGGCGGAGTGGTCGGATCTACTCAACGAGCTGCGGGACCGGATGGATACTCTGGGATGACCGCGATTATCTCGCCGGGGAACACCTTCCTCGACCTGGACCCCGCGGTGGGCAACGCCTTGAAGGAGCAGCTCGGCATAGACGACTACTACTCCGCAGCTCCCGTCGATCCCACCCCAGCCGGGCTTGAGGAGATCCGCGCCAGCCTGCGCCGGATCTGCCGCCGCCCTCG
Organism: Planctomycetaceae bacterium; assembly: GCA_019237095.1. Taxonomy (GTDB): domain Bacteria; phylum Planctomycetota; class Planctomycetia; order Isosphaerales; family Isosphaeraceae; genus Aquisphaera. The sequence continues at coordinate 385 of JAFAHT010000391.1, read as the reverse complement.
GGACTGGGGAGGCGATGGTGTGGTGGGGCCGGACACGACCAATTCCGGGGCCTGACACGCCGTTGTGTCGGTCACGAATCGGGGAGACTGAACTCACGCCATGCCGGGGTAGGCGATCAGGTTGATGGCAGACAAACCGGATTTTGAGTCCGGCGCGTCTGCCGGCAAAACAGCCAGATCGAAAGAGTGGCACACCCAATGGGATCTGAACCCAGAGTGACTGCCGAGCACTGGCGATCTAGCCCGACTTTCGCAGGAAAGAATTAAGAGATAAAGTCTCTATGTTCACTAGGCTATTTATTTTACGTTTGAGATATAACAATGGAGAAGATGCGCTCGAGTATTCGGTCGTTCTGCGTCGCCAAATCGAGCACCGATCAAAATA
>JAFAHT010000364.1 GCA_019237095.1 Planctomycetaceae bacterium | reverse complement strand
CTCCCGGTGCGAGCGTCGGTCGAGATGCGGGTGCCCCCGGTGTGGGCGCCGTCGGCGCGCGTGGCGGCGTCGGGCGCGTCTCGGGGGACAGTGGAGGCAATGGCGGAGGCCCGCCGGGTGTGGCCTGCGCCGGGGTGACGGCCGTGTGCGCCTCCGCCGGGACCGGATTATCTCCCGCCCGGGACGAGGCCGACATCAACACAATGAGCACGCAACCGAGTCGAAATCTCCGAAGTCGTGACAGCATAACCTTCCCCGGATCCGCGATAAGGAAAGACGTCGTGTCCAGGCGGAAAATGTGATAACATTGGAACAATCGGCGCTTTGCCCAAATCTACTCCAGATTATCTATGTGTATCATGTCGCCGGGGCGACCTCGGGCACCGACCGCGGGGTTGATCACCACTGTTCGACCCGGCGGTCTCGCGAGCATGAGGACAGTCCCGTGGACATCGATGACTCCCCCTCGATCCAGCGCCTGATCGACCGCCTACCGACCAGCGAGGCGGCCCGTTCCGAGTTGTTGAGCCACGCCTCCCAGCGCCTCGAGTGCCTGACACGCAAAATGCTTCGCGATTACCCCGGCGTGCATCGCTGGGAACAGACCGACGACGTCTTGCAGAACGCGTCCTTGCGGCTCTACCGCGCCCTCAGCGAGGTCGCCCTTCCCTCACCACGCGACTTTTTCCGTCTGGCGGCCGCGATCATCCGTCGCGAGTTAATCGACCTGGCCAGGCACTACTCCGGGCCGTTCGGCGTGGGCGCCAACCACGCGAGCGTTGTCGGCAAAGACTGGCACGGCGACAGTCTTCCAGGGTCTGAGAACACTTATGACCCGAGCCGGCTCGCCGAATGGACCGACTTCCACGCCCAGGTCGAGGCCCTCGCCGACGAGGACCGCGCTGTCGTCGATCTTCTGTTTTACCAGGGTATGTCCCAGTCCGAGGCCGCCGTGGTACTCAACGTCTCGGAGCGGACGGTGAAGCGGCGCTGGCAGTCGGCTCGCCTCGCCTTGCACCAAGCTTTGGGCGGCCGTCTCCCCGGGACTTGAGCCAGCCGTCGGGGCCCCCGAGTAGCATTGGAACAGTTATGTGGTCGAGTTGTTCCGCGACCAGGTCCTCCCTGCTCCGCTCATCGCCAACCCGGGCTGTTACACGTCGACCAACGTCTTGGCACTCGCTCCCCTGATCGCCGAGGATCTGATCGAGCAGACCGCACAACGGGCGGACATGACCACCGATCCGGCGTCGCGATGCCCATCCATGGATTGATGATCCTCGGTGCGCTTTAGACTGAATGAATCGGCCCGGTCGGTCGATACCTACCTTACGATGAGTATTATGCGAAAAGACGTCAGGGTCCGCCCAATGGCAAAACCGAGATGGAATACGGCCCGGTTTCTATTTTGGGGCTTGGTATGCCTACCTAGCCTCTCGGGCTGCTCGATCCTGACCAAACATCGTTTCACCGATCCGGGGTTTCAAGGGCGAAACCCGAGTGAGGTGAAGATCTTAGCCGAGGTAGAACCTCAGCGGATGTCCCTCAAACTCGCTCAGCTACGCGTACCGTCTGCCATCTCGCAAGCCGCGAAAGCAGGCCCTTTCAGGGGCCTCAGCGAGACCGACTGCGTGGTCGCCGCGGCGAACGCCTCGACATCAGGAAGACTCCTGGACGCGAAGGCGCAGCAATGCAGTCAGCAGCAATGCAGTCAGCAGCAATGCAGTCAGGGGGTCCCCCCGAGCAGCCCCCATTGTCGGAACCCTGCCGCGCCCCCTGATCTGAGAACGGAGATCCTCCGCGTGGCGGCTCTTGAAGCCCGCAACCGTTCCGCGGCCGGGGGCCTGGAACTCTTTTATCGGTTGGAGTTGGCCCACGCCCAGCGAGAAGTGCTCCAGGATAGTCTCGCCACAGTCGCTGGCGCACTTGAAGATCGCGATCGACTGCTCGCACAGGGGATGACGATTCCGGTGCCACTCGATGAGCTGAGGCAGCAATCGTTCGACCTTAAGTTCCGGCTCGGCGAGCTCGACCACGCAATCGCGCGGCTGTCCAACGAACTCAAAGACCTGCTCAGCCTCGGTCCCCAGGGAGAGCCCTGGCTCGTGTGGCCGCTCGCCGAAGTGCGGGTCGACACCCACCCGATCGACGTCGAGGCGGCAGTCCAGATTGGTCTGGCTCGGCGACCCGAGGTTGGCCTGCTCCGGCGGCTCGACTCGATGCAGTCGAGCGACACTATGCGAGCCCTTCAACTCTCTCTTTCCATGGTCAACCCGCTCCTGGGAATGAGCTGTGGAAGTTCGGCCCTGTCTTGTCGAACCATGCCGCTTTTCCGGCACAGCCGGGGCAATGAGAGCGAGGACCTCGCGTCGTTGCGCAGCCTCTGGGACATCTACCGTCAGGCCCGCGAGCAGGAGATTGCCAAGGAGATCAGGTCGGCGGCACTTGACGTCCAGGCAAGCCTCGAGCAGATCATCGTCGCCAACGGACGACTGCGACACTGGGAGGCCCGGATCGGCCAGATCAAGGCCGGGGAAGCGGGCGGAGTAATGAGTGCCCTGGAACAGACCCAGGCGGAGCTGAGGCGACTTGATGCCCTGGCTGCGCTCTGGAAGTCCATCGCCGACTGGCAGGTCGCGGTCGCGCACCTGCGGCGGGAGCAATTCAGCTTGATGCCTTAGCGGCGCCTGGTTGTCACCTGCGTTGGTAGAAAACCTTCAAAAGCTGCTCCTTAAACGACGCCGTTGAATCGATTGCATCGCGGAACGACTTCTTGTCGAGAGTGTACACTTCGAGATCGTCAACGGCCACGATCGTGGCATTGCGGGGCTTGTCCTCCAGCAAAGCAATTTCGCCGAAGAAATCGCCCTCCTGCATCGTCGCGATCTTGCGGTTCCCGCTCCCTGCATCTCTCAGCACGTCGACAGTTCCTTGGTTGATGATGTAGAATTTGTCTCCCTCGTCCCCTTGTCGAATCACGGTCGACCCCGCGGCGAACCGCTCGAGCACCAGCTTGCCCGCCACGTTGGCCAGTTCTTCCGGCTTGAGCGAGGCAAACGCCGGGCATTTGGAGATGAACATGCAGACTCGGATGGTCTCGGTCGTGAGGGTGTTGGACTTGATGCGCCCATCGGCCATGCTGACAATTCGGTCGGCAAGGCTCAAGATCTTGATGTCGTGAGTGACGATCAGGATCGTAGTCCCCTCCTGCTTCGCGCGCTGTTTCATCAGATCCATGACGAGCTCGGTGGAGTTGGCGTCGAGGGCGGCCGTCGGCTCGTCAGCCAGGATCAGCTTGGGCTTGTTCACCAGGGCGCGGGCGATGGCCACCCGCTGTCTCTGGCCACCGGAGAGGCCCTTGGGTTTGTAGCCGACCCGCTCCTTCAGGCCCACGTCGATCAGCGCCTCCTCGGCCCGCTTGTGAATCCTCGCGGGGTTCGCGTCTTTCAGCTCCAGCGCCATCCGCACGTTCTGCAGGGCCGTGAGCGATTCGAATAGGTTATGCGTCTGGAAAATGAAGCCGATGTTGCGCCTGACCTCGACAAGCTTCGCGTCGCTCAGGCCGGCCAATTCGCGCCCCAGAACGCGGAGGCTCCCCTCCTGAACGTGGCGGAGGCTGCCGATGAGCGTCAGGAGAGTTGTCTTACCGCAGCCGGAGGGCCCGGTCATGATGACCAGTTCCCCAGGCTCAATGGTCAGATCGATCTCGAAGAGGATCTGATTGCGCAGCTCGCCGGTACCGAAGTAGTGGCTCAGGCCGGTGATCTCGAGAGCCTTTCCATTGTGTTCGTCCGGCACGGACGTACCCCCCTGCAACTTCGGCGGCAAACCCCTGGAGTTCAGAACACGTCGGCCGGCGCAGCGCTCCAGAGTTTCCTGATCACGAGACAGGCCGAGCTCACGCACATGAGCAAGGTGAATGCGAAAACCAACAGGACTCGGCATGGGTTCAAGATAAACGGTATGCTAGTTATGCTCTGGTTAGCCTTATAGAACACGAAACCCACCGCCGTGCCTCCCGCGAATCCCATGACCGCGAGGTAGAAGGCTTCGAGCAGAACGACCTTGACCAGGTCCAGCCTCCGGTAGCCGATCGCCAGCAAGGTCGCATATTCACGGATGTACGAGGAGATCTCGCTGAAGAGGATCTGGTAGCAGATCACGACGCCAACTGCGAAGCCCAGGGCCATGCCCAGTTTGAAGACGTACCCGATCGGGGTGTTCCGCAGCCAGAACTGCCTCTCCGTTTCGATGAACTGGTCTTTCGTGAAGACCTCGACGGACGCAGGCAGGGCCTGTGCCAGAGCGGCCTTAACGCGCTCTCTGGTCCCCGGACGAACCTTGATCAGCCCGATGTCGACGGGCAGCGTCTGGGGATCGGCACGGCGGCGGTCGCCGAAGTAATTGAGGAAGTTGCGGTCACTCATCACGAGGTTGCCGTCATTCAGGAAGTCGGCACCGAGGCCGAACTCGCCGATGACATGCAGCCTCCGGTTCGACAGTTCCGTGACGTCGCCGGTCCGGGGCCGGCCGTAGAGCGAGGCTTTGCCCGAACGGTCAAACAGGGCCGTGTTCGGCCCTTGCAGCGCTGCCGATCGCGCTTTGATCTCCCTGTCCGTGAACACGTTGTCCTCGAGCCGGAAGGCCACCACCCGCACCGGGACCTGGAGTCTCGAATCCAAGGCGCGCCAGCGGGCTATTCGGGTTTCAATATAGACCGGGTTCGCGGCCAGAACGTCCTCGAACTGGAGGGCCTCGTTGAGGTGCCGCCGCGAGAAAGTCTGCTTGAAGCCGATCGTGTACCTGGCACGGCTGGTGAGGATCAGGTCAGCGTCGAACTTGCAGAGCAGTCCCACCATTCCGTCCAGCAGGGCATTGTAGAACCCCATCTCCATGTACATCAAGGCAACGGCGAAAGTGATCCCCGCCAGGGAGGCCGCCAACTTGACCTTGTTGTGAACCAGGTTGGCCCAGGCCAAAGGCACGCGACGAAACGGCAGCACCGGATCACCTCGATCAGAATAGGCTTGCTGGGTCGGAGGCGGCGACCTTGCGGACCGACAGGATCGCCGCAGTCCCGCAGACGAGGAACGACAGTACCATCACTCCGATGGCCCGTTCGGCGGTCATGTTCATCGGCAAGTTGACCGCCTTACGAATCATCAGGTAGAGCAGTTGGGCTGCGAGATAGGCTGGGAGATAACCGAACAGCGCGAGCATCAAGGCCTCCTGGATCACGACCGACGCGAGGTAGCGGTTTGTATAGCCCATCGCCTTGAGCGTCGCGTATTCGCGGAAGTGATCCATGATATCGCTGGAGAGAACCTGGTAGACGACGACAAGGCCGACGATGATGGCGACGACCACGCCGAACAAGAAGATCAGGCCGATCGACTTTTTCCAGATCCAGTAATTGATCTCCTGTACGATCAACTCGCCCCGAGTGAGGATTCGGATGTCCTCTCGGCCCACGAGTGGCCGGCCAGGGATCTCTCGGATCAGGATCTGCCTGAGCCGCTGCTTCACCGACTCGACAGCGGACGCGCGGTTGTCGGTCAACCTCACCAGTCCCAGGCTGACCCGTTCGAGAGGGTAGCCGTCGAACAGGTTTCGGAAGGTTTCATCACTGACGAGGATCGTTCCGTCGGAGGCGAAGCCGGTACCGAGCGAGAAGAGTCCCTCAATCCGGAGCTTCCGCCCCCCGACTTCGACCTCCCGGCCCTGCTGGCGGGGCTCGAAGGTCGCATGCGACTGCAGGTCTAGCAGCAGCGTGTCCACCCGCCGGAGGCGGGCCAACTCCTGGTGCGTGACCTGGATTGGAAACGGTCTGCCGTCGATCTCGAACCGGAACGGTTGATCCGCGGGAGGAAAGCCGAGCACCAGGATGGGGCGATGCTTGCCCAGATGGAAATGATGGTCTTCCGGCCGGTCCCGCTCGCTTCGCCAACCCTGGATGCCGACGTAGAGTGGCGTGGCTCGGGCCACTCCGGGCACCGATTGCGCCTCGTACAGACGTAGCCTGGGAAACGTGCCAGCGTCGATGAGGTTCCGGTAGCCCCGAGCCACGATGGCGATGTCGAAGTCGAACTGATCCAGGACCAAGCTCGCGGAGTTCGTGACGGAGCCGAGGAAACCGAGCTCCATGAAGACCAGTGTGAGCGCAAACGCCACCCCACCGGTGGCCACGAGCGTTCGGAGCTTGTCCTGACAGAGGTTACACCAGGCTAGTGGCGTCTTCATGATGGAGGCTGGGGGGGGTTGACGGTCGAGGCATCTGCGGGCGCCGACCCCACCGGTTCGACCCGCCGCGGCGGCCCGAGGGGGATCTCGACATCGACTTGCAGGTTCGTCAAGTTGGCCACCATCTGGCTCGACCTCTGATCGAGCCGGATCCGTACCAGGATGACTCGCCGGTCGGCGTCGACGGTCGGGTCGAGGCTGAACAGAGAGTTGCGGCCGACCATGCGTCCACTCTTCTCGAGGTCGATGGTGCCATGTAAGGTCTCGCCAAGCGCCGTCATGGTCACCGGTCCCGCACGGTCCAGGTCCCGCGCCTGGAGCTCGGAGACCTCGGCGACCACGTCCATCGCGCTCGTGTCACCCATCTGGAGCACCGGCTGGGTGCCGATCGTTTCACCGGGCCGAGAGAAGATCCGCAGAATGCGACCCGCCAACACGGCATGGACCACGGCCCGATCCCGCTGGATGAGAGCCGCCCTGTGGGACGCCTCCAGCGACTCGATGCGGGCGGCCAACCTCCCCTTCTCCGCCGCGATGGCGGCTCTCTGCCGTTGAATCTCGATCTTCTGCCGGGCGATTTTTTGCGACTGATCGAACTTTTGGAGCAACGCCTTGGCCACGTCAAGTTCGGCCTGGACGCTGCTCACCTTCAACTTCTGGGCGTCGATCTGCTGCTGTGACACCAGGGAGGAACCGGCTTCCTTGAGCTTGATGAGCCGGTCGTAGTCGATGCTCGCGTTCTCGCCAGCGTCCCTCAGCGCATCGACCTTCCGCCTGTAGGCCTGGCGGTCGTAGGGATCGAGCTGCTGGATCTGGGCCTCCTCGACGTCGAGCTCTTTGCGGAGCAGCGCGTCATTCTTGGCCTCGAGATCGAGCAAGGTCTTGGCTTCGTCACGCTGGGCCTCGATCATCTTGCAGTTCGCATCAAGCTCGCCGTAGTTGTCGAGCATGAAAAGCTCGGCGTTCGCGCCGACCACCTGCCCCTCGCAAACGGAGATCTCTCCGATCCGGGCACCGGGCACGCCTGCGATCGAGATCAGCCCCCCCCTGGGCTCGACCCGGCCCAGGGCGTTGATCCGCTCGGTCGTGACCTTGAGATCGACGTCGGCGCCGCGGTTCGCGGAAATCATCGACTCCGGCTGCCAGGAGCAGGCTGCCTGGCTCAGGACAGCCGCGAGAATCAGCCCCCTCACGATCCCTTGGGCGGAGCCCGAGATCACCACACTCGACACGTGGTGGTTTGCCGCATCAGAGACGTTGATAATGTTCGGGGGTCCAGCACTCAGCGGTGTCATGATGCGGTCTTCTCAGCCGTGGATCGTCTGGGAAAGGTGGGCCATCCAGCTTCGACCGATTGCGGTCGCAGGCCTCCTCCGCGGGGGGCTCGACGCGGGCCGATTGCATCAGGGACGCGATTCTGCCCCATCCGCCTCTTCTGCGGCGAACCATCGCACTTTCATTCTAGCATGGTTCGTTGATCGGGGAAGAGAATGCCCATGCCCTTGGAGGTATTTCTGATGGCCAAAATCCCCGCCATCGTTCCGGTATCAGACCTCAGACAGGGTTCCTATCGCGGCGGGGCTCAAGGAACTGAAGGTCGGTATCGAGGTCGTCTACACGTTGAAACGCCCGCGATGAGTCGGAACGTGTTGCTCTCGATTCCAAATCACACAGGTTGAGCTCAATTCTGGCGCAATCGCTCTTCCAGCTCACGGATTCGAGCCTCGGCTCTCTCGCGCGCCTCGGTCTCCGCCGCCCGCGCCTCAGCTTCGGCCGTCGCTCGCGCCCCCGCCTCGGCCCGCGCCTCGGCCTCTGCCGCCCGCGCCTCAGCTTCGGCCGTCGCTCGCGCCTCCGCCTCGGTCCGCGCCTCGGCCTCCGCCGCTCGCGCCTCAGCTTCGGCCGTCGCCCGCGACTCCGCCTCGGCTCGAGCTCTGGTTTCGGCGGCCAGCGCGGTACTGATGGCAGTGTAGTCGCCGACCTCCGCGCCGGTGCGGTCGAAACACGCCAGCCGTTCGTAATTCCCCAGACGATCTCGTGACAAGCCCAGCCAGAGGTGCAC
>JAFAHT010000357.1 GCA_019237095.1 Planctomycetaceae bacterium | reverse complement strand
CATTGGGCATGACCGATAGGGCTCGGTTGCAGTAGGCGACGGTCTGAGCCGTCGCCTCGGCCATGTCGATTCCCGGCTGGAAGTACAGCTTGAGCATCACCATGCTCTGGATCGACCGGGACTCGACATGCTCCAAGCCGTTGATGTACTGAAAGAACAGCTCGTAGACGTTGGTGATCAGGCCCTCGATCTGCTTGGGATCCATCCCGCCATAGTTGTGGATGACGTAAAGCTGTGGCTGGTTGAGCGACGGAAAGATGTCTTTCTGCATCTGGTAGATGCTGAAGAGCCCGCCCAGCCCAAGGGCGAGCACCAGCATCATCACGGTCACGGGCCGGCGGAGTGCGAAGACAATCGGGTTCATCGAAGCCTCAGCGCGCTACCCCTGTGCGCCCACGACCCCGATCTTCGGCCCGCATGACTGCGGGTGGGGCGCGGTCGCGACAGCCCACAAAACAACTTTATCAGCATGATACGCACTGCGGGAAGAGCGCGCCCGGTCACTTCCCGGCGGTCCCTCCCCTCCGGACCGTCGGCGTGCGATCAGTGCGGTGGGCCGCCGCGTGCCGATGCCGATGCCGCGTGTGGAGGGGCTGGCGACGGAGCCGGCGGTAGTGTGTTGCCCGCCTGGGACGTGACCCACTGGGCCGGCTGGCCGAGGGCGTGGTAGACCTCGAACTGGGCGACGGTGTACTCGCTGACGGCGGCGGAGTACTGCTCGTAGGCCGTATTCAAGGCGATGAGTGCGGCGACGACCTCCTGGGGGCGGATGATCAGGCGGAGCAGCTCGCCGGCCGGCCGCGCCGTCTCGCGCAGGCCGATGAAGTTCTTGTCGGCCGACTCGATCGCCTGGCGCACGCCAGCGTCCGTCTCCACCACGCGCATGCGGGCCGTCTGCAACCGGGCGACGGCCTGCGAGACCTCGGACTTGACGCGGAAGACGGTCCGCGTCAGCTCGATCGAGGCCAGCTCCTGCTCGGCCCGTCGCTGCCGGATCAGGCCGATGTTGCCGACTCCCCCGTTTTGCAATTCCCAGACGGCGGCGACCGCGATATCCATGCGGGAACCGTTCGAGTTGAGCATGCCGTTGGCGCCTGCGGAGAAGTTGCCGGCCGCCAGCAGCCCCGTCGCCGTGGCCGGGCTGGTGACGATCAGGCTGGGCAGGAGGGGGCGATTCTTCTCCCGGCGCAGCAGCAGGTTGGCCGCGGCGACCAGTTCCTGCCGCGAAGCGATCTCGGGGCGGCTGTTCAAGGCCACTGGCAGCAGCTCTTCGGGGGAACGCTCGGAGTCGACGAAGGTCACCTGGAGAAACGCCGGCTCGACTGGCTCGAGCAGCGTGGCCGGGTCAAGCAAGAGAACCTCCGCCAGGCGCGCACTTGCGACCCGCCAGTCGCGGATGGCGATCTGCTGGCTCTGCCGCAGGCTCTGCAATTCGGCTTGTGCCCGATTGATCTCCAGCGGTGCGATCAGACTGGGTGCCAGCCCCTTGGTGAAGTTCACGAGCAGCTCGGCCCTGACGATCGTCGCCCCGACGCCGAGCAGTCTTCCCCGCGCCGCCTGGACGTCGAAATAGGCTTGGGCCACCGTGAGCAGGACATCGTTGCGCGCGGCCTGGAGGTCGGCCCGCCGCGCGGCGACAACGCGCCGCGCCGCGAGCGGGGAGAAGATCGCGTCAGTGAGCCCGACGAACAGGCTAGGGCCGCCGCCGACGAAGAACGACTGCAACCCTTTCCGAAAATTCGGACCCGTGAAGATGTCTTGCTGAACACCATCGTGCCGATAGTAAGTGACGCCCCCGTTGAGAGTGGGGATCCAGAGGGCCTTGGCCTGCAACTGCAAAGCGAGAGCCTGTTGAACCTGTGCCATGGCCGCGGCGATATCGAGCGGCCGGACCCCAGAGAGTTGCATCGCGGCCGCCAGGTTGATCGGCAGGCCCTCTGGTACCACAGCGTCCATTCCGCCCACGGGAAACCCCACCCCGGCCGGGCCCGGGATCGGTAGGGGAGCAGGAGGCGCGGCCTGGGCAAATAGATCCGAGGTTGCGCCAAGCGGCGACTGCCGTGCCAGGGGTGATGCTCCCGGCATTTCCTCGATCGCGGGAGGTAGCGAAGACTTCTGCCCCGCCACGTCGCCGATCAGCGACGCCCACAGCGCGATCGGCAACAGCCAGTGACGACAGCGTCTCCGACGCATCATCTCCTCCACATCCTGTGGACGGATACCCGTCAATCCTGAACGGTCCGGCAAACTCTAAGGGTTTTAGACGAGCCGGGGCGATCCTGATCATCACGATAACTATCGGTCGGTCGTACAAGCGCTGCGTGAATGATTTTGCGTCGTCTATTGCCGGACGCTTCGACTTACTGAGCGGTGCGCAAAGAACCTCAAGTCGAGAAGCCTTCATGGCCCGCAATTTCAGGGAAAAGCTGAACAGAGAACTTGATCTCCTTTGTGCACCGATCAGTAACCCAGTTTCGGTCTCATTGCCGAGTTGCTTGATCAAGGTTCGAATCGAGTTCGCGGTCCCCGTGACGCGTAGCCGGTCGAGTTTGTGGATCGCGATGCCTTACAACTGGCGCAGGAACGCCACCAACTGGGTTTTCTCCTCACTGGTCAACCGCGTCTCCAGGACCAAGTTGAAGAACTCCACCGTGTCTTCCAGTGTCAGCAGGCGGCCGTCGTGGAAGTACGGCGGCGACTCCTTGATGCCGCGCAAGGTGAAGGTCTTGATCGGCCCCTGTGCGGTGGCCACCAGGCCGTTGATCGTCTGAGTCTTGTAGAATCGTTCGACCTGCAGGTCGTGCAACGTGTTGTCGGTGTAGTTAGGCGCCGGGTGGCAGGTGGCGCATTGTGCCTTGCCGAAGAACAACTCTTGACCGCGCATCTCGATCGAATCCGCGGCGAACTTCTTCGCGTCAAGCTTGCCGTCAAGACCCAATGGCGCGGGCGGGAACGCGAGCAGTTCCTGAAACTCCGCCATGAAATGGACCTGGCTGCCCCGCTCGAGCGGATTGACTCCCTTGGCCGTCGCCGACACCGGGTCGCCGTCGAAATACGCCGCCCGCTGCTCGAACTCCGTGAAATCCTCGACAGACTTCAGAGCCCGCTGCGAGCCGAACAACCGCTGGATGTTGACGCCGCGCAGGCTCGTCGTCTCGATGCGCCGGCGGTGCGATTGCGGCCTGATGTCGCCAACAAGATGGGCCGCCCCGGACGTGTGGCCGTTGACGTGGCAGTCGAAGCAAGACACACCGCGCATGCCGTCGGGCTTGTCCGTTTTCCGGTCGGCCGTGGCGTTGAATTGCTGCTGAGGGAACTGCGTGACCAGCAGGCGCAGACCCTCCAGGTCCTTGGCGTTGAGGATGCCAGCGAAGAGTTCCTGGAAGTTGTCTTCCGTCACGACCTTCCCCTGAGAGACATCACCCAGATCCATCCGCGTGGTCAGGTAGAGGGCCGGCGGAAACTCGGGGAGGAAGTGCTCGGGCAAGTCGAAATCGACGTCGAAGCGTTCCAGGCGGCCGAACTGCTTGATCTGCATCTGTGGGAAGACCATCCCCCCGGTCTCGTGCTTGGGGTGAGGAAGAGGAAGAAACCCCTTGGGGAATAGTCCCTTCTCACGGATCTCGTCACTGGCCATCGCGGCCAGTTGCTCCCAGGTCAATCCCTCCGGCAACCTCGCGGTAGGGCCAACCTGGATGGGCTTGCCGCGAGACATCGTCACCTTTCCGTCAGGCCGTGGGGTGAGGTCGTAACGCTCCTCCAAAAGCTTCTTCTGGCGGGCCATGACCGATTCCTTGTCGGCCTTGTCCTTTGCCATCACGGCCTGGAAACTCTCCCTCCCGAGCAGGGCGGGTGCGATCTGATCGTAGCTGGAAGGTGTGTTTTGCTTGGGCTTGTCGACGTCTGCCTGCGTCTGCGACTGGGGCCGGGCCAGTGAAGGGGCGATCATCAACACCAGGAAAGCGAATACAGAAATCCCAGCCAGCCGACGCCCGATTCGTCTTCTGTAGATACCTTGCATGGCATGCTCCTCAAATGGATGCGATGACTGTAACGACTGAGAGCGAATCGTTCGTTCCCTCCCCCGCCAAGTTCCTGAAGGCGGCAGGTTGGCAACCGATCTGGCGGGATCGACTCCAACCCTCACCAATCTTAGCGTCTGTTCTCGTGAGACGCGGCTCGATGTCTCTGGGTCGCGGGCGGTTCGGCGGCTATCGACCCAGAACTCGATAACCGGTCGAGGCTCGAGGGCAGAGAGATCGGCTTCGTTTGAGCTCCTCAAGGGTCCGCGCGTGGCTTCGTTACTTCCCCGTGCTATGCCGAAACCGTCGAGCCATCGTCAACGAATACCTCGATT
>JAFAHT010000157.1 GCA_019237095.1 Planctomycetaceae bacterium | reverse complement strand
CGATTACTTCCGCGACGCCCCATCGGCGGCCGGGCGGGCGGAGACGATTCCCATCTGATTCGCAGGACCGGCCACTCGGCAAATACCTCCACCTCTGACCCGTCAACCTTGAGTTCCAGGGGGGTTTCGCAAGCGCTGCGCACGGGTCACAATAATGCTCGTAGGCGCCGTTGATCGCGGGCGAATCTCGGTCGCGGCGTGCGTTGCGGGACCGCGGGTCATAAAAGGATTCCAATCCGGCGCGAGGAAGTCCATGGCAACGCAATTCAGAGTGTCAATCCGGGGTCATCCGGCCACGAATGAGGCTTCATCGAGGCGGACATCCACTTCAGAGTGTCGGAGAGGGACGGATGAGCGAGCAAGATCTTGCTGCCCGCGTGCGCGGGGCGCTCGAGGCTGGTGAAGGAGTCCTGCGGCTGGTGCCCACCTGGGTGCCCCGCTCGTTCTTGATGCCGGGCGGCCGGCTGAAGCTTTCACGCGACGATCTGTACGCGCTGGGAACCCAGCGGGGCGGGATCGACGAGCGCTGGTTCGCATCGACAACGCCGGCGGTCAACGAGGGCGCGCCGGCCGACGAGGGGCTGAGCTACGTCGTGTACAGTGGCGAGCGGTTCACGCTCAGGGATGCCATCGGGCTGCACGGTCCCGAGATGATCGGGACCAAGCTCTGGGACAGCTACAAGCGCTGGCCGGTTTACAGCAAGTTCTTCGACAACCTGGGCCCGATCCCGCACCACATGCACCAGAACCAAGAGCAGGCCGCCAAGCTTGGCCGGGAGGGCAAACCGGAGGGCTACTACTTCCCCCCCCAGCTCAACTGGACGGGGAACAATTTTCCCTACACGTTCTTCGGACTCGAGCCGGGGACGAGGAAGGACGACGTCCGCCGTTGCCTGGAACAGTGGAACCAGGGCGACAACGGAATTCTCGACCTCTCCAAGGCCTACCGGCTCAAGCCCGGTACCGGCTGGCTGGTTCCCCCGGACGTGCTCCACGCCCCAGGCTCGCTGGTCACCTTTGAGCCGCAGTGGGGCTCGGACGTCTTCGGCATGTACCAGTCCATGGTCGAGGGCCGCCGCGTTCCTTGGGAGCTGCTCGTGAAGGATGTGCCCGAGCCGTACCACCACGATCTCGACTACCTGGTCGACCAGCTCGACTGGGAGAAAAACGTCGATCCCGCGTTCAAGGCCCACAACTACCTCGAGCCGATCGTCCGGTCGGGCATCCCCGCCGACGGCTTTGTGGACAAGTGGATCGTCTACGGCACGGTGGACGGCAAGCAGCTCTTCAGCGCCTGCGAGCTGACGGTCCATCCGGGCCACTCGACCACGATCAAGGATACCGGCGCCTACGGGCTGATCGTGGTTCAGGGCAGCGGTCAGATCGGCGCGCTCGACGTGGATAGCCCCAACTTCATCCGCTTCGGCGAGGTCACCAAGGACGAAGTATTCGTGACGGCCAGGCGAGCCGCCGCAGGGGTGAGCTTCAAGAACACTGGCAGCGAGCCTTTCGTCAGCCTGCGCTACTTTGGCCCCGATACCCATGCGAACCTACCCAGCGTGGGTGATCACCAGAAGGCCGGTCAGAATTGACCGGCCGCTCGACACCATGAAAATCCCACTTCCCGCGGCCGCCCGGCTTGACCGAGCGGCCGCGGGAAGCGATCTGCCACCCGAGGAATGTGCATGATAAGCTGGACCTTGGTCCTGGTCGTGCTGGTGCTGGTACTGGGCGGGTTGTTCTCAGTGCTGGTGATCTTCAGCCTCTCGCGTTCGGCAACGGGGGGCGACCTCGACTGGCAAATTGCCCGGCTGGAACGCAAGGTTGATCTGATTCTCACCCACCTGGGAATCGGTCACGATGAGCACGTTCCCGAACTCGTGGTCAAGCTGGCAAAGGAAGGCCGCACGCTGGAGGCGATCCATGAGTATGGACGGCTCACCGGCGCCAGCGCGGCCGTCGCCCGCCGCGAAGTCGAGTATGTTCAGGAGCGGCTCAAGCTGCAGCAGGACGGCGAAGTCGAGCGCGGCTAAGCGAAACGGGTCCTCGGGCATTTTCGAGAGGTGCAACGAACGATGTCCATTCCGTCCTGGGATGACTCTGACGAACCTGGTGATCGGCTGGGCGAGGGCATCTTCAGCCGCATCAAGGCCGAACTCGACCCGACGGAATTCCTGCTCTGGGCCGACCGTCCGCTGTCGCCCCCGCCGTTGCGAATCCCGCTGGTCCCGGCGCTGTTCATTTCGGCGCTGGCTGGTCTGAGCGGGTTTTCGCTGGCGGCACTCTTCGGCCTGGTCGGCGAAGCCTGGCTCGATCTGCGGACCCTGGCGCTGGCACTGGGGCTGGGCCCGTGTGTCCTGGGTGGCATGATCTTCGCACACCTGCTCAGCCTCATGATTCGCCGGTGGCTGAAGCGCCGGCGGCTGGCGCGAATGGTCTATGCGGTCACCGACCACCGGGCCATCGTCGCCCGCATCGAAGACTCATCGGGAGAGCTCCAGTCGTGTTCCCTGCGGCCGGGCGAGATCATCGACACGCGCAGGTTCGAGAATCCGGACGGATCGGGAGATCTTTACTTCATCGGCCAGGGATTCGACCAGTGGCTGCCCATCGGTTTCCTCGAGGTTCGCCAGGTCGGTCTGGTCGAAGCCTTGGTGCGTGACGCACTCCTGAATGCCGAGGAAGACTGGTGGAAGTTCGGATCGGCCGGAGCATACTGAGCGCAGAAGGTCCAGACACCTTCGCTTCATTCCTCTCCCCCGCGAGGCAACCTGCATGAGCGGCGGTCATCCCAACAACTATCCCAAGCTGCACAATGCCGCCTGGCCCGGCGTGGTCGGCAAAGGGGGCGAAGGGGCCGAACCGTGCATCGAGCTGGCCACGATGCTCGACCTGACCGCCGCGGCCCTAGTCGACGGCATCAAGTTCGATGGCTTTGATTTGTTCCTATTTCCTCCACATATCAATATTGATGCGAGCGACGACGAGATCAAGACGCTGGCCGAGATGGCCACGTCGCGCGGGCTGGTGATCGGATCGGTGGTCGCGCCGGTGTGGGGGCCGACCGGGGGCGGCTCGGCCATGGATGAGGGCGAGGGCCGCAAGAAGTTCCTGCGACAGGTCAAGCAGGGCTGCACGATCGCCCGGCGGCTGCGCGAGCTGGGCGCGCGGCCCCACGGCGTGGTTCGCTTCGACTCGGCGTGCAGCCCTAATGACTGGTTCGCCGATCCCGCGGGGAACCAGGCAAAGATCGCCGAGACGTTCCGCCAGGCGGGTGCGATCGCGCGCGATCACGGGGAAAAGCTGGCCGCCGAGGGAGAGATTTGCTGGGGCGGCATGCACTCCTGGCGGGCGATGCTCGACCTGCTGGAGCGGGTCGGAGAACCCGACACCGTCGGCTTCCAGGCGGACATGGCACACACGCTGCTCTACACCCTGGGAGAGAACGCCCCGGAGGACCGCATCTTGCCCGAGGGTTTCGATTGGAAGAGCCAGGCGGTCCTCGACTCGGCCCTGAAGACGCTGACCGCGGCGCTGCGGCCCTGGACTCTTGACTTCCACGTTGCGCAGAACGATGCGACGGTGTTCGGCTCGGGCTCGCACGACCACACCGGCCGCCACTGCCTGGCGACCGACCCCAGCGGCAAGCTGAACATCCCCCATCACGCCGGCTTCTGGCTCCGCGACGAGAGCGGCAAGCTCACGAAGAAGCTCCGGCACGTCTGCTGGGACGGCTGCATGTTCCCCAACGCCGTCATGATGAAGCCGCAAACGTGGAACGACATCCTCGCAGCGATGATCGGCGTCCGCGACGCGCACGGATGGCGGGAATGATGAACGGAATGGCCCGCCGTGCGGACCATTTCGAGCGATCTTGTCGGTTTGCGCGGCGGGCCTGTCACGGCACGGTACTGTCGAATCCTGCAACCGGCGAAAGCGATTGGTGATCTCATGGCGCAGCAGAAACCCTTGAACATCGGCCTGATCGGCTACGGCTTCATGGGTCGGACTCATTCGAATGCGTACAAGCGTGTCAACGACTTCTTCGACGTGGAATACCGGCCCGTGCTCAAGGCCGTGTGCGGGCGGACCGCCCCTGGCGCGGAGTCATTCGCCGAAAAGTGGGGCTACGAGTCAGTAGAGATCGACTGGCGGACGCTGGTCGAGCGGAAAGATATCCACGCAATCGACATTTGCACACCCAACAATACGCATGCCGAGATCGCCATCGCCGCTGCCGAGGCGGGCAAGATGGTGCTCTGCGAGAAGCCCCTGGCGATGAATCTGGTCGAAGGCCAGAAGATGGTCGATGCGGTGGAGCAGGCCGGCGTCCCGAATATGGTCTGGTACAACTATCGCCGGGTGCCCGCCGTGACGCTCGCCAAGATGCTGATCAACGAGGGCCGGCTGGGCAGGATCTTCCACTACCGGGCCAACTTCCTCCAGGACTGGACGATCTCGGCGGACCTTCCGCAGGGCGGTACCGCGCTCTGGCGGCTGGACGTGGCGGCGGCCGGCTCGGGCGTCACCGGCGACCTGCTGGCCCACTGCATCGACACGGCCCTTTGGCTGAACGGGCACATCAGTATCGTCTGCGCCATGACCGAGACTTTCGTGAAAGAGCGAAAACATAACTTGACCGGCAAGGTCGAACCGGTGGGAATTGACGACGCCTGTGCCTTCCTTTGCCGGTTCGACAACGGCTCGCTCGGGCTTTTCGAATCCACGAGGTACGCCCGCGGGCACAAGGCCCTGTACACTTTCGAGCTCAACGGCGAGAAGGCCTCGCTAAAGTGGGACCTGCACGACCTGCACCGGCTCGAGTACTTCGACCACGGCGACGATCCACTGGTCCGTGGCTGGCGGTCGGTTCACGTGACCGACAGCGACATGCCCTACATGAAAAACTGGTGGGTTCCCGGCCTCCAGATCGGCTACGAGCACACCTTCGTCCACCAGGTGGCCGACTTCCTCGAGAACCTGGCCAGGGGCCAGCCCACCGCCCCGACCTTCCGCGACGCCCTGGCCACCCAGGCCGTCTGCGACGCCGTGCTCGACTCGGCGGAACACCACAAGTGGGAAACCGTCGTGCCGGTGTAATCGAAGTTGATAGTTTTCGGGGCTGTCCCCGCTTAGAATAAATGTTTGAGAGACTTGAACCACCCGCCGGCGATCGCGGAGGCCTGCGATGTCGAGAGTCGTCTTTTACCGGCAGCTTCGCATGGACGGTGGTTACCGAACCGGACTCGAGGTGGATGGGGAAACAGTCTACGGTCGCTTCGAAGAAGGGCAGACCGATAATAATCCGCGCCTGCGCTGACGCGATGGACCTCTGCCGCGACGGCCTGGTCTTCATGAAGAAA
Organism: Planctomycetaceae bacterium; assembly: GCA_019237095.1. Classification (GTDB taxonomy): domain Bacteria; phylum Planctomycetota; class Planctomycetia; order Isosphaerales; family Isosphaeraceae; genus Aquisphaera. The sequence goes on along the minus strand of JAFAHT010000157.1, from coordinate 11,627 downwards.
CACGCGGGTTGAACGCAGCGCCGACTGGCAGAAAGCCGAAAGCCGCGAACCCGAGCACTGATCGGCTCCTCCAAAGAGACAAAGACTCTTGCTTTTGGGGAGGGGAACTACCGATGACAGACGCTTTCGTGGGATGGAAAGGCGAGCTCGTTCGGCTCGTGCCCCCGGACCGGACGCTCCATTTTGAGAACGCGCTGCGGTGGATGAATGATCCCGAGATCACGGCGACGCTCGAGTTCAACCTCGGGTTTAGCCGGAAGCAAGAAGAAGCGTTTTTCGATCGGATCGAAGGCCCGAACGACACCGACTTCACCTGGGCAATACTCGATCAGGCGAGTCGGCACATCGGGTTCATCGGTCTGCACGCGATCAACTGGCGCCATCGCGCGGGGATGGGCGGGATCCTGATTGGCGAGCGGTTGGCGTGGGGACAGGGACACGCCACCGATGCCGTTCGGGTACGCACGCGGTTCGCGTTTGCCCAGCTCGGATTGCACAGAATCAACGGGCACACCTTCAACCCGGCCATGAAGCGCGTCTATGAGAAGGCCGGATACAGGCACGAGGGCACGGCCCGTAAGATGTTCTGGCGCGACGCGCAATGGTACGACGTGTCGCTCTTTGCCATCCTGGAAGAAGATTGGTTTTCCAACCTCCCAGCCAACTGAGCCGAGCTCACGGCATGCCCATCGTCCCACCGAGTTACTCGACGCTCACGGCGATGATCACGCCAGCGCTGTTCATGACCGCTACGGGGTCGCTGATCATCTCGACCTCGAACCGGATGTCCCGGATCGTGGACCGAATCCGCCAGCTCAACGAGCAAGGCGACAGCCTCAGCCGCGGCAAGTCGGACCTCGATTTCCCGGCCGAGCGGCTCGAGCATATCGCCGCTCAGCTCAATCACCTGGTCCGGCGAAGCGATCGCATTCGCCAGGCCTTGACGCTGCTCTACGTGGCCTTGGCCCTGTTCGTGGGAACGAGCCTGACCACGGCGATCCATGTCCTGGTCGGCAGCGACGTCCTGACCGTGCCCACGGCGCTGGCGATCGCGGGAGTGACTCTGCTTCTTCTGGCCAGCGTGCAGTTGACCCGCGAGGCGTATGCCGCGCTCGAGGGCAACCAGGCTGAGATCGATTTCTACAAGGAACTGCGGCGGCGGCGTGCACGCGGTTAGGCGAACGCTCTGCTCGGGCCGACGAAAATCAGACGCCGACCTTCTTGCCGCCCCCGCGCTCGACGCGCTTGCGCCGTTCCTCGGTGAGGACTTTCTTGCGCAGACGGATCTTGCTGGGGGTGATCTCGACGAGCTCGTCGGTCTCGATGTACTCGAGGGCGATCTCGAGCGTCAGCAGCCGGGGGGGCTTGAGCAAGATATTCTTATCGGAGCCCGACGCCCGCATGTTGGTCAGCTTCTTTTCCTTGCACGGGTTGACGACCATGTCTTCGCTGCGGGCGTTCTCACCGATGATCATGCCCTCGTAGATGTCGTCTCCCGGCTGGACGAACAGGATCCCGCGCTGTTGCAGGTTATCGAGCGAAAAGCCCACGGCCTGGCCCCGGGCCATACTGACCATCACGCCATTGCCGCGGCTGGGAATTTCTCCCTTGAGCGGCCGGTAGTCGTGGAAGTTGTGGTGCATGATGGCCTCGCCCTGGGTGGCACTCATGAGGCGACTGCGCAGGCCGATCAGGCCTCGAGCGGGGACTAGAAACTCGAGGTGGGCGTAGGCTCCCTTCCCGTCCATCTTGCTCATCTCGCCGCGTCGGGCACCCACCAGTTCCATGACGGGGCCAATGTGGCTGTGAGGGACGTCGACCACGAGGAACTCGTAAGGTTCGTGGTCCACGCCGCCGATCGTCTTGACGATCACCTCGGGCTTGCCCACCGAGAGTTCGAAACCCTCTCGGCGCATCGTCTCGATCAGTATCGAAAGGTGGAGCAAGCCCCGGCCCGAGACCTGGAAGGCATCACCGTCATCGGTGACCTCGACACGAAGGGCGACGTTCGACTCCAGTTCTCGTACCAGTCGATCATTGATGTGTCGCGAGGTCAGATACTGCCCCTCTCCTGCGAGGGGCGAGTTATTGACGGTGAAGAGCATGCTCAAGGTCGGCTCGCCGACCTCGATTCGCGGCAGCGCCACCGTCTGCTCGGGCGCCGCGATCGTGTCGCCGATCTCGACGGTTGCCAGGCCGACGATCGCCACGATGTCGCCGGCCTCGGCCTCATCGACCTCGACGCGGCCGAGCTTGTCGAACAGGAGCACGCTGTCGATCGACCCGGGCACAGACACCCCGTTCGCCTTCAGAAGCGCGGCCTTCTGCCCGCGCCGGACCTTTCCCGAGACAATCCGGCCGATGGCGATCCGACCGACATACTCGGAGAAGTCGAGTGTGGTGCAGAGCACGGAGAAGGGGCCGTCCGGCTCGACCACCGGGCCGGGCACTTTTTCGACGATCAGGTCGAAGAGGGGGCCGACGTTGCCTGCACTCGCAGCGGGGTCGTGCGAGGCAAAGCCGGCCTTGCCCGAGGCGAAGATGTAGGAGAAATCGAGTTGTTCCTCGCTGGCCCCCACTTCCACGAACGTGTCAAACACTTCGTTGAGCACCTCGTTGGGCCGGGCGTCGGGTCGATCCACCTTGTTGATCACCACGATCGGCCGGATGTGGCAGGCGAACGCCTTGCGGAGCACAAACTTGGTCTGCGGCATCGGCCCTTCGAAGGCATCGACCAGCACGAGTGCCCCGTCGGCCATCTGGAGCGTCCGCTCCACCTCGCCGCCGAAATCCGCGTGGCCCGGTGTGTCGATCAGGTTGATCTTGGTCTCGCCATACTGGATGGCGATGTTCTTGGCCAATATCGTGATCCCTCGCTCGCGCTCCAGGTCGTTGGAATCAAGGATGCGCTCACCCTGAAGCTGGGAGGCCCGGAACTGCCCGGACTGGCGAAGCATCGCATCGACCAGCGTCGTCTTTCCATGGTCCACGTGGGCAATAATTGCCACGTTGCGTATGTCATCGCGTCGCTTCATGAAATTCCTGTCCCTCCCCCCGGCGGAAGGGGCTTGCTCCTGGATGAGGCTCGAGTGCGGGGAACAAACACTTTTGCAACGTGTAATCTTACACGTAATCCTGCAATACCGACAAGACCGGAATAGATGATTGCATGCGGATGAGCGGGTGAGTCTGCTGGCTCGAGAAGATCGTTCGATGACCAAAGGCAGGAGAAGCCGGGTGCATCGAGGGGTCATCTTGCCATAGAATCTAAATCTTGCCCAACGACGAGCAAGACAGGTCGAGCTTGTGGCCAGTAGCCGGTGATGAAAGGCAGGTCGATGGAACACCTTGAGGTTTCCCACCTCTTCGCAATGTTGGTGGTGATGCTGGGTGCGGCGAAGATCGGCGGTGCCCTGGCTAAGCGCATCGGACAGGCCGCGGTTCTTGGGGAGCTGGTTGGTGGGGTGATCGCCGGCCAGTCGGGGTTGCATTTGATCAACACGAGCTACGAGACGATTCACATGCTTTCGGAGCTCGGCGTGATCATCCTGCTGCTGGCAATCGGGCTGGAGACCGACCTGCGAATGCTTGTGCGGGTGGGTGCGACCTCGATGGCCGTCGCGCTGGTGGGGGTGGTCCTGCCGTTTGGACTGGGCTATGCGGCCTGCCGGCTGATGGGGTTGACCGATCTTGTGGCGATCATGGCGGGGGCGACCTTGACGGCGACCAGCGTGGGCATCACCGCGCGGGTCCTGGCCGACCTCGAACGGCTGCGGGATGTGGAGGGGCAGATCATCCTGGGAGCCGCGGTTCTCGATGACATACTTGGTCTGGTCGTTCTCACGGTCGTGACCGGGCTCGCGCGGGGCGACTCCGTCACCGTGCTCAACGTCGCGACGACCGCGGGCATCGCTTTCGGCTTTCTTGGGGCGGTCATCCTGCTGGGAACCTTGCTGATGCCCTGGATCACGCGTGCCACGGCAGCCATTGACCTTCCGGGTACAGCGACGATCCTGGCCCTCATCATGGCGTTGGGGCTTGCCTGGCTGGCGGACAGGGCGGGTTCGGCGATGATCCTGGGGGCTTTTGCCGCGGGATTGCTGCTGGCGTCCTCACCGCGACTGCACGACATCGAGAAGGGGATCACGTCGCTGGGACACTTTTTCGTGCCTCTCTTCTTCGTCGGCGTGGGAGCCTCGGTTGATCTGCACGCGCTCGACCCCGCCACTGCCGAAGGCCGCTTGGCCCTGCTGGTGGGCTGTATTTTGTGCGTGACAGGGGTGATTGGCAAGCTGTTTGCAGGCTATGCGCCTTTCTGGTTCAAGGGCAACAAGACCGTGATCGGCGTGGGCATGATTCCGCGTGGAGAGGTCGGCCTGATCTTCGCCCAGATGGGGCTTTCCACGGGTGTTTTCAACGAGGGCCTGTTCACCGGGGCCACCCTGATGGTGCTGGTCACCACGTTCATCGCTCCGCCGCTCTTGAAGTGCCTGCTCTCTGCTCGTCCCTCGAGGCGTACCACGGAGCCTCTGGAGCCCTTGGAGCCCTTGGAGGGCATTGAAGACCTGGTGACCGAAGCGTGAGCCGTCCGCTGTTGTTGATAGCCATGCGGGCCCGGGTGAACACGCGAGTGTGTACCGGTGGGCCGGCAAGATCCTTTCCACCTTGCTCAAGTTCGACTTTCCAGACTCGATTGAACGATCGGATGATTTGACATGTCGCTTCTTCTAGACGAACATCGATGCGAGGTCGAGGCGCGGGTTGCCGCAGCCTCGAGCCTGGTCTTTTACCTGGATTTCGATGGAACGCTCGCCCCTATCGTCGTCGAGCCCGAGCTGGCTCGCATGGCACCGGAGACGCGAACGGTCCTCGAGGAGCTCTCCAAACAAGAGGGAATCCTGGTCTGCGTGGTGAGCGGCCGCTCGCTTGCGGACATCAAGAGTCGCGTGGGGCTTTCCAGTTTGGTCTATAGCGGAAATCACGGGCTGGAGATCGAGGGTGACTCGCTTCGGTTCGTACATCCCGAAGCTGGCTGCGGCCGCGCGGCGATCGAGGACTTGAACCGCCGTGTGGCCGGGCTTCCCTTGCTCATTCCTGGAGTCCAGCTCGAGCCTAAAGGCCTGAGCACGACGATCCACTTCCGCCGCGCCGGCCCGACAGCGCGCGACCAGATCGAGACGATCGTTCGCTCGCTTGTCCCGGCCGATCACCTCGACCTGATGGTGACCGAGGGCAAGATGAACTACGAGGTCCGGCCACGGCTCGACTGGAACAAGGGCTCCGCGGTGCGGTGGATCCATGAGCGGATCAAGGACCGCGCTGCGCTGGCGTTCGTGATAGGCGACGACCGGACCGACGAGGAGGCCTTCCCGAGCCTGGTTGACGCGATCACGATCCATGTGGGCCCAGGCGACTCGACAGCCGCCGGCTACTACTTGCCTGACCAGAGCGATCTCGGCACCTTGCTGGGCTGGCTGCTCGAACTCTGGAAGAACCGGCTGGGCTCCGCCGATCCCGCGTCACAGCCCCACATCAGCCGGCCGGCTCTGGCACTGAAGGAGTCATCACCGATTCTCAATGTGCGGCTTCGGCGGGCGGCGGTCGACAGAAGACGGCAAGCCTCGCGATGAGCGGTCTGAAGCCCCGCGCTCGCGGGGCCGCCCGCACCGGCCAGCCTCACGGCCTTTCACCGGGCCGGCAATCACAACAGCGGTGAGAGCAGGCGGACGACATTCTCGGCCAGTTCGCGAGTCCACCCGGGTTTGGGCAGCTCGCGAAGGCAGCCACCCTGAAGCCACATCGCCCAGGCGGAGACAACCTCCACCTGCTCGCGGGTGTAGAGGAAAAGGGCCACTTCGTAGTTCAGAAAGAGGCTGCGATTATCCATGTTCGCCGACCCGATTACCGCGAGCTGGTTGTCGAAGATGACGGCCTTGCCATGAAGCATGACCGGCTGGTGGAGCAGCACCTGGCCTCCCGCCTCATGCAGATCGCGGAGGTAGCTTTCGCGTGCCAGGTCGGCCGAGAGATGGTTGGACCTGGCCGGGACGATCAGCCGGACATCCACGCCCCGTCGCGCTGCGAGGTTCAGGGCCCGCGCCAGCAGCTCGTCGGGCACGAAATACGGAGTCACGATCCAGATGCGCTCCCGGGCCGCGAAGATCGATGAGACGAGCGACTCGTACAGCGGGTCATCGGGCACGTCCGGGCCGCTGGCCACGACCTGGACCATGCTGGCACCAGCGCGCAATGTGTCCTTCGAATGTTCCGGAGCCTCGTCCGGCGTGCCGTCCCGCGGTTGGGGTGGGACCGTTAGTTTCTCTCCGGTGGCAAATGCCCAGTCCGAAAGGAAGAGTGATTCGAGATCGGCCACGGCCGGTCCCTGAACCACGACCGACAGGTCGCGCCAGAAGTTGGGGTCGGGCGTCGGACCCATGTAGGGCCGGGCGAGGTTCATGCCTCCCGAAAGTGCGATCTTGCTATCGACGACCACAATCTTGCGATGATTCCGCAGGTTCGCCCGGCCCCGGAAGGGAATGTGCAAGACGGGCATGAAGTAAGCGACGTGAGCGCCTTCCTCGAGCAAGGGCGCCAGGTAGCGCCTGCCAATTCGCCACGAGCCCACGGAGTCAAGCAGCAGGCGGACGGACACTCCCCTCGAAGCCTGCCGCGCCAGCAGGGCGATCAGCGCGTCGCCGACGTCACCGCGACCGAGTATGTACGTTGTGATGTGGACCGTCGAGGTGGCCTCCTCGATGATCCGGTAGAGGTGCCCGAAAGCCTCCTCGCCGCGGGTTAACAGCTCCACGCGATTGCCTCCGCTGGCCGGGGGAACGCCGTACGACAGGAGGAATCGCTCGGTATTGCAATCGAACTGGCTGGGGGGTCGGGGTTGCGTTCGGTCGTAGACTTGGGCCTTCCTCCGGGCCATCCGGATCATCTTGCGGCCGCCCAGCATCAAGTAGAGCGGCACACCCACGTAAGGCAGGAAGAGAACCAGGAGCAGCCAGGCCATTGTACTGGCAGGGGAACGCTTCTGCTGGATCAGATACGCGAGAAAGACCAGGGCGAGCAGGAACCCGAGATGAGTCGTGATCTCCGGAAGCAGCCAGTAATCGGTCGTTCTGAAGAAGTCGGACACGGCCTGGGAGGCTCCGGAGACTGCGAAATTCGCGCACTGACGGTGTCCAGCTAGACCTCGGCGGATCGATCGCGGGTCCTGAGATCACGAGAGTCATTCTAGTGAACCTGGTCACGAGCGAATCGCCAGCCGCCTGGCCGGGAGACGTCCGGTTCACGGTGCACGCCAGTATCGAGATGATCGCCGGTAAATGCAACCTGATCCGTCACCTGTCTTCGATTCTGGCCACGCGGACTTCCGTCGTCTTCGAGCTCATGGCCATTAGGATCGGTCCGAAGGGACAAGAATTGCACGAAATCTAGCTCGCAGCCGCCGTCAGAAGCCTGCTTCACGGTGCTTTATTCACACACGATGATACGTCGAATAGAAGCTCGAGAAATTATTGTCGAAGACGAAATTCGTGAACGAGATAGTTACAGAAGTCTCAACACCTTCGACGAAGTGCAGACAACCGATCGGCAGGAAGAGGATCTCGCCCGCATTCAGTAGACACTCGAGGATCTGCGGCTCCTCGGTAGCCGGTCGCGGGTTGGGATCGGTGACCCGCCCATCGATGCGGGAGAAGACGTGATAGTCGTTGTTCATGAGAGGCATGTCCCATGAAGGTGCGATCTTTATCCGCTTGCGGCCGATGACCTGGGCCATGAAGTTGTTGGTCAGGTCGTGGTGGAATGGCGTGATGGTGCCAGCCGGGCCCATCCAGAAAAAGCCGCCGAAACGGTCCGACCCGTCAAGGTATTCGGGAACCTGGATGATATCGTCCCACAGCTCGGGCAACGCTTTCTTGTTGCTCGAGTTGTTGTTGGCCGTCAAGTAGAAATCGTTGGTGCCATTCGACGAGCGGATCATCTCGATGAATTGCGAGAACTTGATCTTCGAGATGAACTTCTCGCGTTCGATCTCATAGTTCGTGCCGGCGCTCCGCCCCATCTGCACCTCGATCTCCCTTTCGCCGAATCGCTCGTGGAAGAAATCGAGGCTCCATTTCCGCATTGCCGGCCAGTCATCCATCATGCCAGAGATGATCACTGGACGATTGGTCGTGTAATAATCGCGGAGAAATTCCTGGCGCGACAGCTTGTGCCGGCGCTCGATTTCACTCGAACTGGGGTGCAACCGGTTGATCTTGCGATAGGTGGCGATCAACCAGTTCCGCTTCCTGAGTCGATTGCGAAGCAGCTCTGAACCTTTCAAATAGGGACTTTGCTGTGCGAGCTGGATTTCTCTCGCGGCCTCGTCGTGATCGATGCCGGCGGCCGTCATGGCGGCGAGCACGTCTTCCGGGGCTCCCTCCAGCATGAGGTTTTCGGCAATCCAGCGGCGCCAATCGTCATTCACCCGGATGGAGGCGCGGGCGGGGGCGGGAGCCGGCTGCTGCTCCATCGCCACACTCGCCACACTCGTCGCGACTATCTGGCTCTGAACAAGGTCATCCATCCTTGGCCTTGCTCGTCTGGCCTCTGCCACCTCCGCACCGATTTGGCGTGACATGGTCTGGTGCTCCTGGGGTTCGTGACTGAAAGGACAAGATGCCTGGGGATGGCCGGCCGCACTTCCATGGGGGCCATCAAGCACGGCACTTGGCGCCGACGATCCGGCGAGCGGTTGGGGCCTGGTTTCCAGGGATGACAGAGCTTGCGGCAGGAACCGGACCGGCGGGGGCTTGACCTTGGTCATGTGCACGGTGGCCGGCGCTTGCCCCAGGGCATCGCGACCATGGAAATAATCTTTCTGCCAATCATCGGGCTTGACCTCTCCCTTGGCCTTCTGGACGTGAAAGCTGCGTCGTCCCTCGTTCCAGGCCTGGTAGGCCCGGTAAACCTCCGGATCCTCGGTTAGCTTCTGGTAGGTCACCGAGGCGGCTTCCAGGTCGGAGCAGACATTGCTCACCAGCGGGATTGCCTGGAACAAGGGTTCGCCGGCGTCAAATCGCACCGGCTGGTTGGGCAGCACGATCTTCCAGTTCATGGTGAACGACATGCTCATCCAGTCGCTCTCGATGAGTGCCGTCAGCGGTTGGGCGTATGTCTTGAACTGATTCACGGGTCCACAGACCAGCAGGCGAGAGCCCTCGGGCCGGGTACGGAAAAGGAACGGCGTGTTCCAGGTGATGATCCCCCCGCCGAACTGATTATTGATCCAGCCACTCCACGTGTCCGCGGCTCCGTCGAACTGGAAGTCGATGGTCCCCGGCAGCGACACCCCGCGCCAGGTCGCGGTGAATCCAACCGGGTTCTTGATCCACCACCCCGTCTGGTTGACGATCGAGAGCGGCAGGCAGCGGTAGGCGAAGCGATTGGTAGATGCGTCCATCCAATCGCGCTGCAGGTCCGCCCAGCCCCATTCCCATCCCGTACCATCAGTCCGGTTCTTCTTCAGCATCGTGTCGTCCACGATCTGATAAATCATGACCTCGAGCTGTGAATGATTCATGGGCCATTGCTCATGCGAAAAGAAGGGGACAACCGGTCAAGCCAGACGCAAGATCAGAACAATCCTTTCTGGATGAGTGCCCCATCGGGCCCCGCTCCATAAGATTCGCGATGAACGGGTGAGTTGTCGAGCCCAGGTCGCAGACAGAGCGGCCCACAGGTTCATCCGCGAGAGCCAGGCCGTGCATTCGCCTGACGCCAAAGCCGCGGGATGGTCTCGCGTCACCGCACGTCGAAAATGGTCTAGCCAAGAATCGGCCCGATGATATTCTCTGCTCCGAGGCAAGTCATTTGCGGACTGGAGCGTGTCATAGGTCATCTACGCTCAGTGAGTACGCTGTCACATGTCGCCTCGTACTGGTTACCGCCTTTCATTGCTTGCGAAGCAGATAATCTGGAAGCTTGGCAAGAGTTCCGAAAGGAAATCTTCCTGCCGGGACTAGCGGTGCTCTCGATGCAAGCGCGGGATGATTCGATGCGCTACACGAGGCAAAGAGGAGGCGCGCCGTGGGGTTGAAGTCGAAACGGGAGACGCGGCGACAGAACCGCCCGGTGATGGAGGCTCTCGAGGGGCGGATCGTCCTCTCGACGTTTCGAGCGACCACCGTGACCCAGTTGCAGGCGGACATCGCGGCCGTCAACAACACCTCGGGGCCGAACACGATCCTCCTGAAACCAGGCGTCTACTTGATGACCTCGGCACTGCAGATCCAGAACGCGGGCAATTTGACGATCAGGCCGAGTTCTACCAAGTCGACAACTAGCCTGGTCGGTTCCGTCGTGGACAGGGTCCTGGAAATCGACGGCGGCAGCGTGACCCTCTCAGGCTTGTCGATTAATGGCGGTGGGGCGGTTGCGCGGGGGGGCGGCATTCTGGCCCAAAACGCCTCGCTGACACTCAAGGCCACAAAGGTTTCCGACAACATCAGCTCCCAGTCAGGAGCCGGCATCTTCACGCAGGGCGGCTCGTTGACCCTTCAAGATAATAGCACCGTGACGAACAACCGAAGCAGCAGCAGCACCTCGGCCTTCGGCGGCGGCATCTTCGCCCTGGACACCAATGTGACGCTCACGAGCAGTTCGGTCAGTGAAAACTCGTTGTACGCCTATCAGCAGCAGACGATGGGTGCGGTGGAAGCCAGCGGTGCCGGGATCTTCGCGGAAGGCGGCTCACTGACCGTCACCGGGAGCACGCTTTCCGGCAACACGATCTATGCGGTCACCACCGGGACCAACGCCGCAGCCTCGGGTGCCGCGATTAGCACGCACCAGACCCCCGTGACGGTCTCAAAAAGCATGTTCCAGTATAATGCACTGAACGCCGTTTCTTACGGCGGGGTTGCCTCGACCCAGGGCAGCGTCTTCGCCACCAACGGCGGAAGCCTGACACTCGTCAACAGCACTCTTGGCAAGAACACGCCCGGCGGATTGAGATCGTTTTTTCACCCCGGCGCGACGGTGACGATCCAGAATTCAACTATTGGCGGTCTTAAATTTTCAGGCACTCTGAATCCCTGAGCAAGCAAGGAGCCGGAGGTCCACGCGAAGCGCATTGCTGATCGTCCAGTGGGTGGTGACCGGCGGGCTCGAATTGACCGGGGGAGCCGCCACGACTTAGAGTAGAAATCCAGCGATCAGGCGGTACTTTCCCACCCGCGGCCCCTTCGCGGGTCTGTCTTGCCAAGGTCTGCCCTCGATGAATCTCCCTCCCCTGGCCCGTGTGCGGCAGTTGATTCCTCAGCCGCGAGTGGACGATGTACCGGCGAGGATCCGCCGGCTAATCCTGGAGAGCCGGATTCGCGAGCGAGTTCCGGCAGGTGGGATAGTTGCGTTGGGAATCGGCAGCCGCGGGATCGCGGGAATCGCCGGCATGGCCAGGGCGGCGGTCGATACCCTGAAGGAGCTGGGGTACAAGCCGTTTATCGTGGCCGCAATGGGATCGCACGGGGGCGCGACGGCCGAGGGCCAGCGGGCACTGCTGGCGAGTTTCGATGTGACGGCCGAGGCCATGGGCGTTGCCGTCAAGACCGACATGGACGCGGTTGTCCTGGGAA
>JAFAHT010000100.1 GCA_019237095.1 Planctomycetaceae bacterium | reverse complement strand
ATTTCTAGACATGCATGGTCCCAGCCTGTCAGGCCATTGATACCCCGTTCGGCGTGCGGCATCGACGGCGGACCCCGACGATCCACCGAGGTTGTGCTCAACAAACGATCTCTGCCGGTAGCTTATACCTGGAGCGGCTATCAGTGAGACGTTGTCGAATTGCTGGCAGTTCAGCGACATCAATGAGACCAGTTGCTGCGCGTACTCGGCTGACAAACCGTCGAGAAACTCCTGGATGGCGGCTTGAAAGTCCAGGAAAGTCGGGTGGTAGCGATCGTAGAGGACGCGAGGCTTCGTGAAGCACCCTGAGTTCCGGGTGTCGCACTCTCGACTGTTGGCATTTATCATGGGTGCTGCGTGGGAAAGGCCGGTCCTGGAAAAGCAATGCCGTCATCGCCAACAGACGAGGAATTCATGCAACTGAGTGCCTGCCGACTTGCCGGATTGACCGCTCTCGCCGTCCTGCTTCCAGGCGCCGCTCCGCCGCGCGAAGGTTCGCTCGAGGATGCGCTCCAGTCCATCAAGCCCGATGCGATCCTTCAGCACATCAAGGTCCTGGCCTCGGATGAATACGAGGGCCGGGGACCGGGAACTCCGGGCGAGGACAAGACTATCGCCTACTTGACCGGCCAGCTCCGCGCGATGGGCCTGAAACCGGGTAATCCCGATGGGACCTTCGTCCAGAATGTCCCCCTCGTGGGATTTCAGGCCACGCGGGTCGCCGGATCGTTCCGAGCGGGCGGAAAGACAATTGCACTCGAGTTTCCCAAGAACTTCGTGGCCATGCCGGGCCGGGCCGGTGAACAGCCGAAGGTCGAGGACTCGGAGGTCGTCTTCGTCGGTTACGGCGTGGTCGCGTCGGAGTACGGCTGGGACGACTTCAAGGGCCTCGACGTCCGGGGCAAGACCCTGCTCATGCTGGTGGGCGATCCCCCGGTTCCGGATCCTCACGACTCATCTAAGCTCGACCCGGCCATGTTCAAGGGCCGGGCGATGACCTATTACGGCCGCTGGACCTACAAGTACGAGATCGCCGCGAAGCTGGGGGCCTCGGCTGCCATCCTCGTCCACGAGGACGGCCCGGCGGGCTACCCGTTCTCGGTGGTCCAGGGAAGCTGGAGCCGCGAGAACTTCGACATCGTCTCGTCGGGCTCCGTCGCCCCGGCGCCGGCAGTTCCGATCAAGGGCTGGATCGACTCGCCGACGGCCAAGGCACTTTGCCTGGCGGCGAGCCAGGACCTCGCGGCGCTCAAGTCGTCCGCCGTCCGCCGCGACTTCCGGCCTCTCGTGCTCAATGCAAGGGCCCATTTCGACATCGAGGTCAAGGCTCGCCAGGTGCAGTCGCATAACGTGAGCGCCATGCTCGAAGGCTCCGACCCGGCCCTCAAGAATCAGTATGTCGTCTACACGGCACACTGGGACCACCTCGGAATCGATCCCAACCTCAAGGGCGACCAGATCTACAATGGTGCGGCCGACAACGCCTCGGGGGTCGCAGCGGTGCTCGAGATCGCCCGGGCGTTCACGCACATCAGACCGATCCCGAAACGTTCGCTGCTCTTCCTCTTCGTGACCGCCGAGGAGAAGGGACTGCTTGGCTCCAAGTATTACGCAAGCGCTCCCCTCTACCCCCTGGAACAGACCCTCGCCGACATCAACCTCGACGTGATCAACCTCTGGGGGCAAACCAGCGACCTGATCAGCATTGGCATGGGCCAGTCAACGCTGGACGACCTGCTGGTCGACGTTGCCCGCGCCCGGGGGCGCACCGTCGGACCCGACGCTGAGCCCGAGAAGGGGTACTACTATCGATCCGACCATTTCGAGTTCGCCAAGCAAGGTGTCCCCGCGCTCGACCCCAAGAGTGGTCGGCAATACATCGACAAACCCGCCGATTACGCGAAGCAAAAGCAGGATGAGTACACCGAGAAGAACTATCACAAGGTCAGCGACGAGGTGAAACCCGACTGGGACCTCTCCGGTGCGGCCGAGGACCTGAAGGCCATTCTCGAAGTCGGGTATCGCGTGGCAGAGGGGGACCGCTTCCCCGAGTGGAAACCGGATAGCGAGTTTCGCGCCCGCCGCGAGGCCATGCTCGGGGCCGGCAGGCGATGACGGCAGGTCAAGCCTGTTCTGCCGGACTCGGGACCACAGAGGGCCAACGCGCGTGAGGACTCCGTCCCGAGGGTGGTGGAGCGTCATCAGCTTGGTGCTGGCGGGCGCGGCCGTGGCCGCTGCCTGGGCCGACTGGCGCATCGGCTGGATCACGCCGGCGTTCGACTTCGTCGCGCACCAGTTTTACGAGGTCCCCATGCTGGCGCGGATCCGTCGTCCGTCCCAGCTCTTGCTGGTGCGCGCCCACCTGGCAATCGGCACGGCGCTGGCGGTTCTCGGGCTCGCGATGTTTGCTCGCCTGGGCGGTCACGGTCGCGCGTGGCTGGCGATCTTCTGGGTCGGCTACGCGATCCGGGCCACGGTCTGGATCTGTGGAGGGAACCTGCCGCTGGTGCCCGGCGATAGCTGCCACTACCTGGAGGTGGCCACGTCGGTCTACCGCGGCGAGGGGCCGGTCAAGCATTACGTCGAGAGCTTCTTCACCGATTATCCCAGGATCCGCCAGGGGCAGGGAGTACTGGATGACTGGGCGACTCCTCTGGACGCTTACGTTCGAGCGCTGTGCTTTCGGCTGGCCGGCATCGACCCGGGTCAATCGCTGGAAACGACGGTCGGCGTCGCCAAGGCGTGCAGCTTCGTGGTCAACCTCGTGACGTTGCCCTTGCTCTACCGCTTCGGCCGGAGGCGATTCGGACCTGAGGTGGGCCTGGGGGCCATGGCCGTGCTGGCGGTGCTGCCCGTGCACGCGATCTACGCAGGCTTCTTGCTGCGCGAGAGCTTGGTCGCGCTGACCGCCCTGCTGGCGGTCTGGACCCTGACCGAGGCCTGGAACACGCCGCCTGCGAGCCGCCGGGTCCGGGCATGGGCAGCCCTGGCGGGACTTTGCGGAGGCCTTGCCATCCTCGCTCGCAACACTGGGCTGGCGCTCATCGCCGCCGCGGGCCTGCACGCCGTCTTCCGCCTCGGCCGCGGCCGCCTTGGGGCGTTCTTGCTCTGGGCGGCAACGGTGCTGCTCGTCATTCTTCCCTGGGCCCTGGCTACTGCCCGAGAGTATGGCACACCGTTCTATACTTATACCAACTACTTTGAATACAATTTCTCGTGGACCGTTCACCACTTCGACAGGGGAAACACGCGGCCGGACCAGTTCTACACGCTCGCGAATGCGCCTGAAATTGTACGGGTCAAGCTCAAGTCGTTACTGATCATCGCCGTCTATTCGACCATGATCCTGGGACTGCCGCTGGTCGCCGGGTTCGTGGGAGAGCTGATTGACAGTGCACCGGAGAGGCCCGGTCGTGACGTGAATCTGCTGGTCGCGACGGTCCTCGCGGTCTTCGTGCTGGCAACGCTCAAGAGCATTCCGGACGTGACGCAGGTCGCGCAGCTCGGGCGGTATTACCTGCCGGCCTACTTGCTGGCTATTCCGACGGCCGTCGCGGGGGTGCTCGCCTGGCTCGATCGGAACCAGGTCGGCCGTCGGGCCTGGGCCTGGCTGGCCGCAAGCTTTATCGCCCTGGTCTGGGCCGACCCGACCTGGGCCTACGACGCTTCCTGGCTGGTGAAGCCGTACCAGCTCCACTGGCCGGCCCTCCGCGCCGCCGGCGACTGGATCAGAAGCCATCCCGACCGTGTTCCCCCGGATGCACGGATCATGACCTGGCTTCCCTGGGAACTACGTATCGCCAGCGACCGTACTACCATCCTCCTGCCGCGCAACTACAGTCCGTGGCGAATCAACGAGGTCATCCGGCAGTACAGGGTCACGCACCTGCTCTGGGGTTCCTTCGACCCGCCTCCGCACGTCGATCCCGAAGCCTGGGGCCCCTATCTCGATCAGGTGCGCTCGACGCTTGGGCTGACCTCTGCCCGCGAGCTCTACCGTTCGCCGCGGGAACTGCCGTTCTACCCGGTCCAGCTTTACCGGATTCCTTGAGAGGCACACTCATGAATTCGGCTGGACGAGTCACAGACGCGAGCGGGTCGGAATCGCCGAAGCGATGGTCGATCGTCATCCTGCTTGTGCTCCTGGTCGCGTCGCTCTGGTACCGCGCCCACACCTTCGCGCCGACCATTGCCGCGGCGAGCGGTTTGAGTCTCTGGCCGGCAGCCATCGGTGCGTCCGAGCCGCTCGACTGCGACGAGGCAGCCTATGCCTACATCGGCCACCGCATGCTTCGGGGCGACGTGATGTACCGCGACCTGACCGAGAACAAGCCCCCCCTGGGCTACTGGCTTTATGCGCTGGCGGTGGCGATCGGAGGCTACAACGAGCTGTCCGTTCGTCTGCTGCCGATCCCCGCCGTGCTGCTTTCCATCGCCCTGGTCTGGTGGATCGGCTGGCGGCTTGACGGTTCGCTCGCCGCCTGCCTGGCCGCCGGGCTATTTGTCGTGCTCAGCACCGATCCCTACCTGTTCGGTAACGGATCGAACATGGAGCATTTCATGAACCTGTTCTCGGTAGCGTCGCTGGCACTCCTGATCCTGGCATGGAGCCGCCATCGCCGCTGGCCAATCGTTGCGGCCGGGGTTTGCCTGGGTGCGGCCACGCTGGTCAAACAACTGGCCATCCTGCCCGCCTTGGTTTACTTCGCCGCCCTGGCCCTGCGGCGCCGGGGAGATA
>JAFAHT010000088.1 GCA_019237095.1 Planctomycetaceae bacterium | reverse complement strand
CTCCTGCTCCTGACAGCCAGCCCAAGCCGGAACTGCCGGGCCAGGGCGATGCGCTTGCGGCACCCGGCGCGGCTGGTTCGCCGACCCCGGATCAGCCTGCCGCTCCTGCTCCCGACAGCCAGCCCAAGCCGGAACCGCCGGGCCAGGGCGATGCGCCCGGCGCGCTGGCACCCGGCGCGGCTGGATCGCCGGCCCCTGATAAGCCTGCCGCGACCGCAGTTGGACCGACCGCAACCGACGGAGCAGGCCCGGCGATGACCGGTGCTGCCGTGCAGGCAGCCCCGGCGACCACAAGTGTTATTCAGTCCGGGGACCCAGCCCGCGGTGGAGCCTGCGACGTGGCCGTCACTCCCGACGTCAAGCAGCACGCCGTCTGGCTGCTGCACGAAGCCAGGGAACAGATGGCCCAGGGCAATCTTGACGCGGCCGAAAAGAAGATCGCCGAGGCCGAGGCCATCGACGTCAAGTGGGGCCTCTTCGACGACACACCGAACAAGGTCCGCACCGACCTGAACAAGGAGCGGCCCAAGAACCTCGCCAGCACCAGCAAGCCGGCTCAGTCCTTGCCCCATAATCGCGAGAACGCCCACGCCCTGCTCCGTAAGGCGCGTGCCGCCCTGGCAAATCACCAGATCGATCAGGCGGAGGCCATCGCGCAGGAGGTCAAGAGCTGGAACCTGAGCTACAGCTTCTTCGGCGACAACCCGGACAAGGTCGCCGCCGCGGCGCGTGCCCTCCGCAAGCGAGATAAGTTTCGCAACACCCCCCCCGGGGAACGACCCAGCCAGGGCGTCTATGATGTGCTGGTCCAGGAATCCCGCCAGCTCATGAAGCTGGGCAAGCTCAACGAGGCTGAGGCCAAGGCGCTGCAGGCCCAGCGGATGAACGTTGTGCCGGCCCTCACGGCCGATCGCGCCGAATCCGTGCTGCACGACATCGCCATGGCCCGGGTCCGCTCGGTGCCCAGCTCGCCTGCCGCTACCCCGGCCGCCGAACCGCCGAGCCTGGTGGCCGAACATGAGGCCAACGACCTGCTGGAGAAGGGCGACCAGGCCAAGGCTGCTGCGAAGTTTGCCGAGTCCGAGAAGCTTCGCGACAAGGAATCGGGCCGGGCGGCCATTGGCCAGGCCCCTGCGACCGCGGCTCCGTCAGTTGACGCGACGATCCAGAAGAGTTCCGGCGTCGAGCCGGCCACGGAGCCGCCGCCTGCGGCACCCGGGGCGGCTGGTTCGCCAGCCCCTGATCAGCCTGCCCCTCCTGCACCCGACAGCCAACCCAAGCCTGAACCGCCTGGCCAGTGCGATGCGCGCGGCGTGCTGGCACCCGGGGCGGCTGGTTCGCCGACCCCGGATCAGCCTGCCGCTCTTGCCCTGGCCAGCCAGCCCAAGCCTGAACCGCCTGGCCAGGGCGATGCGCCCGTCGCGCTGGCGCCCCCCGATCAACCCAAGAACCCACCGGGCCAGCCCATTCGGGCCGAGCCAGCCAAGGCCGACGCAGCTGTCGCGCTGGCGCGCGCCGACCAGCCCAACGACCGACCTCCCGCACCCCCCGAGACCACACAATCGCCCGCCGGCAAGGGTCAGCAGATGCTCGCCTCGGCCAGGGCACTTTATACAAGCGGTAACTATCCTGCTGCCAGGCAGATGGCCCAGGACGCCAAGGCCGGTCACCTCGGCGTCGATGGCCAGGCCGACGAGTTGCTCGCGCAGATCGGACTGGCCGAACAGGGCGGAGCTCTCAGTCTCTACGAGTCGGCGCTCGCGGCTATGCGGAGCGGCGAGAATGCCCGGGCCCGCGCTCTCCTGACCGAAGTTGCCGCAGCCGGCGCCTCACTCGACGAGAACCTGCTGACCAAGGTGCAGGAATTGCTCAAGAAACTGCCGGCCGACGACAAGGCCGGCTCACCCAAGGGCAAGGCGGTCGTGGACGAGAAGAGCTCGGTGATCCCTGACGCCGAAGCACTTGCCGCCCAGAAGCTCAATGCCGAGGTTAGCACTAAGATCGCCGAGGCCCGACGGCTGCAGGAAACCGACCCTGACAAGGCCATCGCCATCTATGAGCAGACCATGAAGGCCGTCAAGTCATCCGGTCTATCGCCCAACCTGATCCGGCCCATGGTCCGCCGCCTCGAAGTCGCACTCGAGCTGGCCAAGAAGGACAAAACCGCCTTCGAGGTCAAGATGCAGAACAAGCAAGAGCGTGGCCAGATCGAGCTCAAGCGGCTGCGAATCCTCGAGGCCGACAAGGCCAAGAAGGCGCGCTTGAAGGAGTTCATGGACAAAGCTCAGGGGGCCTATGCTGAGGGCAATTACGCCGAATGCGAGGCCTACGCCAAGAGAGCCGCCGAGGTTGACCCCAACGAGGTGGCCGCAACCATGCTTGTCTTCAAGGCCAAGACGGAGCGCCACTACAAGCAAGACCTGGAAATCCGCGCGGCCAAGGACGAGGGAGCGCTGACAGCCTTCCAGGAGGTTGAGCTGGCGGGCATTGCCGATCCCGAAGTTCAGCTCAACTCAATCAAGTATGCCAAGAACTTCAAGGACCTGACCCGCGAACGACTGAGGATGAACGCCAGGCTCGAGGTCAAAAAAGACCCCAAGGTGCTGGCCATCGAGGCCAAGCTCAAAGACACGATCTCGCTGAACGTGGAAAAGCAACCGCTGAGCGAGGCCATTACCTTCTTGCAGAACTATACGGGGTTGAACATCGTGCTCGACCCCAAGGCTCTCAACGACGAGGGGTTGACCTCCGCGGCACCCGTTTCACTGACCGTGAACAACGTCCAGC
Organism: Planctomycetaceae bacterium; assembly: GCA_019237095.1. GTDB lineage: Bacteria > Planctomycetota > Planctomycetia > Isosphaerales > Isosphaeraceae > Aquisphaera. The sequence continues at coordinate 29,822 of JAFAHT010000088.1, read as the reverse complement.
TCAAGACGGCTTTGAAGCTCTTGCTGCGTCCGCTGGGCTTGACCTACAGGGTTGAGGATGAAGTTCTGCTGATCACCAGCCCGGGCAGTACGGCCCAGATGTATCCCCATACGTACTACGTCGGCGACCTGATCATGCCTGCGAACAAGGGCCAGCCGAACCCGGTGGCCGCGGTGACCAGCCAGATGGGTGTTGGCCCTAACTCAGCCGACGGCGCCGGCGCGATGGGACAGGTGAGCGCCATGGTCAACCCGGGGCAGCCACCGGCGACTCCCGATATGAGCGTGTCCAAGGGCGACCGTCCCCAGGTTGACATGACACCGCTGATCCAGCTCATCACGACGTCGATCGCTCCGGGCACCTGGCGGGTCCAGGACAGCTCGGGCCAGGACATCTCCCCGGCCTATGGCCTCGGCCAGGGGTTCGGTGGCCCAGGAGGAGGTGGTGGAGGCGCAGGTGGAGGCATTGATGCCGCAGAACGTCCTCCCGGCTCGATCATTCCCTTCTTCCTGAGCATCAGCCTGATCATCCGGCACACGGCTGAGGTCCATGAGCAGATCGCCGACCTGCTCCGCCAGCTCCGGCGGCTTCAGGACCTTCAGGTGGCCATCGAGGTCCGGTTCATCACCGTCAGCGACAACTTCTTCGAGCAGATCGGCGTTGACTTCGACTTCCAGATCCTGTCCGACACCGTCGGCAAGCATACCACATTCGCGTTCCCGAACCCCGCGGCCGAGCTGATCGGAGTACCCGGGGCGCCCACCACAACCACCACCGGCACCACCGGCACCACCAGCACCATAGGCACCACAGGCACCACAGGCACCACAGCCGCAGGCGGCACCGGCGGGCTCACAGGCGGGGCGGCAGGTGGCGTCACAGGCGGGGCCGGCACCATCGCCGGCACCACCGGCGGCACCACCGGAGGTGCCGCGCCAATTCCCAGCACCACGCCCTCGGCCTACCTGGTCAACCCAATCCGCGATAGCTGGACCTATGGCAACAAGACCCCGCTCGTCGTGGGCACGGCGGGAGGAGGCTTGCAAAACTTCTCCGGTAACCTGGCGATCCCGTACAATGGACCCAATGCCTCTCTGATCGCACCCACCAACGCGATCCCGGGCTCGGGGGGCACGTTCGGAATTGCCTTCCTGAGCAACGTGGAAATGTACTTCTTCCTCACGGCCGCCCAGGGCGACACCCGCGCCAACGTCCTCCAGGCTCCCAAGGTCACCACCTTCAACGGCGCCTCGGCCACGATCGTCAACGCCCAGTTGCAGTGGTACGTCGCGGCGTTGACGCCGATCGTCGGTCCCGGATCGGTGGCCTTCGTGCCGACACCGGCGCCCTTGCCCAACGGCGTGGTCCTGACCGTGACGCCGGTGGTTTCGGCCGACCGCCGGTATGTGCGATTGACGATCGCCCCCGTCTTCAACACGATCGCCGGCTTCACCACGATCCAGGTTCCGGCCGCCGTCGGCGGCAGCGGCCTGGGCGGTGGTGCGGCGACCATCAACGCAACCCTCCAGCTTCCGCAGACCAACACGACCACCGTGAGTACCACCGTCACCGTCCCGGACGGCGGCACGGTCTTGCTCGGCGGCGTGAAGCAACTCAACGAACAGCGTCTCGAGTACGGCGTGCCGGTGCTGTCGAAGATCCCCTGGCTCGACCGTCTCTTCCGCAACGTCGGGATCGGCCGCGTGAGCACCAGCCTCATGCTCATGGTCACGCCCCGGATCATCATCCTCGAGGAGGAAGAAGAGAAGCTGGGGATTCCGTCCACGGCTCTCTGATCCGAAAGCTCAACCGGATCCAAAGCAAACGGATTCATACCGGGGCGCAGGGAACCCCCCCTGGCGGCCTTTTTTTGTTGTCACGACGCCCAGACGGCTTGATCGCGCCCGAAAGTTGGACCATGTTACAGTAGAGGCTCGCTCGATCAGTTTCGTCTCCCGCATCAAAGACCGGTCCGGGGCCTCCCGGTCGGCACTCGCGAGATTCCCATGGTATTGCTGCTGTATTGCGTGAGCGTCTTGCTGACCGGTGATGAACCGCCGGCAGTCGGGCCCAGACAGCGCCCTGCCGCGAACACGCTGGAACCGAGCCCGCAGTGGAAGCCCGTGGGACGCAGTCTCTGGTTCGACCCAGGAAAAAAACAGCTCGTCGTCCGGGCGAAGGTCGTGCTCCGCGAGGGACCGTTGGAACACCTGGTTTGCCTGAAGGGAACCAAAGAGCACGAGGCCATTCTCGCCACCGACGCACGGCCTCGACAGATTCACGCCGGGTTGCTCTTGACCGGTGCCGAGCCCGGCCATCCGGTTCGCTTCGAACCCAAGTTCGAGCCCCCTGCCGGTACCCCGATCGCCATCGAGCTGCTCTGGATGACCGACGGCAAGCTGCACCGCTCCGACGCCCGCAACTGGGTCAAGGACGAGAAGGCCAAGAAGCCCCTGGCAGAGAACTGGGTCTTCGCCGGCAGCGAGCTGTTCACCGATCCGGTCACGAAGAAGATGATCTACGCCGCCGACGAGGGCGACCTCATCACCGTCGCCAACTTCGGCAGTGCCATCCTTGATCTGCCGCTTGCCAGCTCGGCCAGCGACGCGGATCGAGTCTTCTCCGCCGACACCGCACATGTTCCGCCGCTTGGCACCGAGGTCTTGCTGCGGCTCGGCCCCAGTACCCAGCGACCGGAAAAGAAGCCGTCAACAACTCCATAGCTAAAGCTAGCCCAACTTCCGCACTGGTAGCAAGAATACCCCAGAAAAACCTGGCTCTGCGTGTTTTTTCAGTCACTATTCAGATCAGTAGCATTAACAAGCTAAGATGCACAAATTAAGAACAGTAGGCAAAGCATGTCAGATCTTACTAAGTAATGCAAGAGAAACAGTGTGAGAATTAGTCACTATTTTGATCGGTGCTCGATTTGGCGACGCAGAACGACCGAATACTCGAGAGCATCTTCTCCACTGTTATATATCAAACGTAAAATAAATAGCCTAGTGAACATAGAGACTTTATCTCTTAATTCTTTCCTGCGAAAGTCGGGCTAGGGGCTTGGACCTGACTAAGCCACCGAAGCAACCGATGGCTGTTATGACTCACATGACAATATAAACATACTATCTATAAAGCAACTGTAAGATCGAGCGTTGGCACCGCTCGCTGAAGTCCGAATGCATCCGCCCTGGCACGCCGCTGTAGCTGGAGGACGCGCGGCGGTTGGTCGAGGGCTACGTGGGGCATTACAACAAAGGTTCGTTCGCACAGCGCGATCGGCTACGTCACGCCCACTGCCAAGCTGGCCGGGCGTGAGCCGGCGATCTTCGCAGAGCAGGATCGCAAGCTGGAAGCCGCGCGCGAAAGGAGGCAACGAGCCCGTGCGGCGAGCCGATCTGCTGGCTGACGGCGACAGCTCGTTGCCCTGGTCACCGGGCGGCGCTACGATGGAAGACGGCTTGAGCGGAGGGTAGGCACCGTGGCGACCCGACCCGAGCGCCGATCCGGGACCAAGACCGAAGGGGGGCGGCACGCCGCCGCCTTGTCTTCTCCCTCGGGATTGGTACGAAGGCGCTAAACCGGCACCTTCTGCTCGTGCGTTCACTACGATTTATCTTGTGACCCTGGTCTCTCCATTTCACGCTGAACCATTACAATTCGAGGAACAGCCGATGTTCGAAATCATTTTCGGCGTGGTCCTCCTGGGTCTTTTTCTTGGCTTCTGGCTCTGGCATTCCCCAATACGGGGGAAACTCACCCGGGAGGAAATCGACCGTTACCTGGGTGCAGCTGAAAAGCTGCCGTTACCAGCGGGGGAGATGACAGCGGCCCTCGCCCGCCTCCGCGCCTGGGCCGAAGCCGATGACGGCAAACCCGTTTACATGCTCAACCTCATGCGTTTCTACCCCCAGCTCCGCTCTTTTCCTGGATCCCCGGACTTCCAGGGTACGCCCGAACAGTCCAACGCGTTCTACCAAAAGGGCGTCTTGATGAGGCTGCTCAAGCGCGCTGGCTATCCCATGGTGGGCGGCAGGGCGCAGGGAAAAAACCTGATGGAAGTCCCAGCGGCCCTGGACAACTGGAGTCGGGTCGTCGTTACGCGTTATCCCAGCCGCCGTGCGTTTTTGAGCTTGCTGGCCGATCCCGCCTATGCCCCGTACGAGCCCTACAAGTTTATGGCCCTGGAGATTGCCCTTGTGCCGGTCTCGAGGGAACTGATGATTCCCGATCTGCGCTGGGTTGTCGGAGGTATCCTGCTCCTTCTTTTTCTGGCAGTGGGCTGGATCCGGGCTGTCTGGTGAACCACAAGTAACCCTGCCAACTCGCGTAAGTTCTCCTCGTGGTCGCCGCTTGCAGAAGGCCTCGATGTCGAACTGGACGGGACCGCCGTCTCACGCCGCGGTCTCGCGAGTCGGTTGCATTGCGCTGCCGGACTCGATCCCCACCAGCCTGGCGACCACCACGACGAGGTAGATCTGCCCGACCATTGCCTCAAGGGAAACCGCGTTCGAGGCGAAGGCGTTCGCGGGGCTGATTGCCGTCGAGCCAACTGTGGAGAGCGCCGCGTAGCTCAGCGACAGCATCTGCATGAGAGACGTGGCACTCGACCGGCCTGCTCCCCACGAGATGCTTACGCCTCCGGTGGCCTCGAAGGACCCGGGGAGGGTCAACTCGATCAGCGTGAGAACAAACGTACCAAGCAATCCGATCAACAAGTAAACGCACAGTGCCGCCTGAAGGGTCTCCACGGTAACCATCGGGATCTCGAAGATCGCCTCCAGGATCGTGGCGGTGACATAGAGCAGCGTGGTCAGCCAGAGAAGGGCTTCGCACACGAGTAGCCAGCGCGTCCCCAGGCTCATCGCCAGCCGCCCGATCCCGAAATCCAGCAGGGCGAGGGCGAGGCCCAGGGCAAGGATCCCACGCCCCGGCTTGGCGGCGTGGAGACCCGCCACCAGCACGGAAGCGCTGCAGAGGCTGGTGGCCGCGGCCCATCGCTCGTTCTGAATGAGTAGGGGAGAGAGTAGAATGAGGGCGACCAGCGCAACGAGAAGGAGGCCGAACTTCCCGCTCGCGGCCCTCAGGAACTTCCATCCTGGCAAGGCCCGAGCGATCCCTTGCGGGATCACCCGGGTGGACCTCTTCCCCATCGAACCAGTCCCCAGTGATGCGTGACGACGCCCTCATCTCGGGGCGAGTTCGAACACGACTTTCCCGATCGAGCCGGTGAAGGCGAAGGGCGACTTCTCACGATAGGAGGGAGACACCGGCTCTCCGCTGTCTCTCCCGATGTCCATGCCGGCGTAGGTCGTGAACCGCAGCGGGACCGTCCGTTCCAGTCGGTCCTCGCCGACCTGCCGGTCGTTCACGAAAAGCCGGCCGCGGCCGCCGGTGGCGGGCTTCCCGGGCTCGTCGGCCGTGAACTCGTAGCGGACCTGGGTCCTGCCCGTGGGGAGTTCCTCGCTGGCGGTGAGCGTGTCGACCTTGATGCCGAGAAAGCTGTAGGTGTAGCGGAGCCTGCGGTTCTGCACGTAAAGGGCGAACCCACCCATGACGTCGGACTCGGCAACGATGACACCCTCGGCGCCGCCGGGCAGCACGTCCAGGTCGGCGGTGATCGTGAAGGAGCGGTTGTAGACAGGCGGGATCATGCCAGCGCCGATGTTCCCGGTGCCCGGGTAGTACGTGAATCGAGTGCGGGCCTCGCCCGCGGGGCCGAGCCCGAAGAACGGGGCCATGCCCCCCAGGAGCGGGGTCACGTGGTACTTCTCGGCCTCGGACCAGAAGAGCTCCTTGAGCTCGCGGAGCTTCTCGGGATACCCTGCCGCCAGGTCCTTCGACTGGGAGAAATCCTCCTCGATGTTGTAAAGCTCCCAACGATCCTTGTCGGGGTCCCAGCCGCTGCCGGGCGCAAACCGCTTGAGGGTCGCGGGATCGAGCCTCCACGGGATGCGGTCCAGGCGGGCGCAGGCGATCCAGCCGTCCTTGTACATGGCGCGGTTACCGAGGATCTCGAAATACTGCTGGGTGTGCCGTTCCCTCGCAGCCGCGTCGTCGAACGTGTAGGCGAAGCTAGTGCCGTGGATCGGCATCTGCGGGATCCCGTCGACCCGGTCGGGGGGGGTAATGCCCGCGACTTCGAGGATCGTGGGCGCGACGTCGATGACGTGCGAGAACTGGCTCCGCAAGCCGCCCTTGTCCTTGATCCGAGCGGGCCACGCCACGACCATCGGGTTCCGGGTCCCGCCGAAGTGGGAAGCGACCTGTTTGCCCCACTGGAAGGGCGCGTTGCCCGCCCAGGCCCAGGCGCACGAAAAATGAGGCTGCATGAGCGGGCCGCCCCAGGCGTCCATCCCGCCGTAGGCATCGATGAGCTTGAGCTGCTGCTGGGGCGCGAGGGGGATGCCGGTGATCGTCGTGAGCTCGTTGAAGGTGCCGGTCTCAGTGCCCTCCATGCTCGAACCGTTGTCGCCCCAGATGAAGAGGATGAGCGTATTGTCGGCCTGGCCCATCGCCTCGATTGCCTGTACGACGCGGCCGACCTGGTGGTCGGTGTTCTCCTGGAAGCCGGCATAGACTTCCATCTGCCTTGCGTAGAACGCTTTCTCCTCCGGCGTGAGCGAGTCCCAGGCGGGGAAGGCCGGGTCGCGGGGCGTGAGCTTGGCGTTCGCCGGGATGACGCCCAGTTCCTTCTGACGCGCGAACGTCGCCTCGCGTAGCTTGTCCCACCCCTGGTCGAACTTGCCCTTGTACTTATCTGCCCACACCTTTGGCACATGATGCGGTGAGTGGGTGGCGCCGGTGGAGTAGTAGATGAAGAAAGGCTTGTCGGGTGATTGGGCCTTCTGGTCGTGGATCCACCGGATCGTGCGCTCGGTGAGGTCGTCGGGGAGGTAGTAGTCCTTGCCCTCGGGAACGCCGATGATCGAGTTATTCTCGGCCAGCACCGGGTCATACTGCCCCGTCGCGCCGCCGAGGAAGCCGTAGAAGTGGTCGAACCCTAGCCCACAAGGCCAGCGGTCGAACGGGCCGGCGGCGCCCTGTTGGTCGTCCGGCGTGAGGTGCCACTTGCCGAACGCGGCGGTGGAGTAGCCGTTGCCCTGGAGAATCCGTGCGATGCTCGCCGCGCTCTTCGGCCAGGTCGCATTGTAGCCGGGCCACCCGCCGGCGAACTCGGAGATTGAGCCGAAGCCGAGCGCGTGGTGGTTGCGCCCCGAGAGCAGCGCCGCGCGGGAGGGGGAGCACAGGGCCGTGACGTGAAAGCGGTTATAGCGGAGCCCGGCCGAGGCCAGTCTGGAAAGCGTCGGGGTCTGGCAGGGCCCGCCGAAGGTCGAGGGGTTGCCGAATCCCGCATCGTCGACCAGGACGAGAAGCACGTTGGGAGCCCCCTTGGGCGCCTCGACAGGCCGGGGGAAGACGGGCTTCGAGCCCTCGAGCGTTCGTTTCGCGGTGCCCGCGAACGCAGGATCCGAACGAGGAAGATCGACCACGGCGGGGGCAGACGCGGCCGGTGCCTTCTCGGAGGCGGGTGAATCCGGGGCACGGGAACCCAAGAACAGACCGCAGCAGACAATGAAGCAGGCCGCCAAGGCCGATTCCGGCAGGGGGACCAGGCCGACGCGTAGCAATCTCATGAACGACTCCCAATCGCTGGTGGTTCTCGGAACACTGGGGCGGCTCGCATCTCATCGCTGAAGCGATCCAACCCGCGCGGTCTTGCGACCGATCGAGTCGAGGAAGTAATAACTCTCGCCGTCGGTCTTGGTCTGGGCCAACTGCGTGGGGTGCCGCTGCCGGCCGCGTAGTGCGTCACCGTCGATCCGGCGATGGGAAGACCAGCCCTGTCTCTGCCCGCGATGTCCGCCGCCACGACCCCGACGTTCGCCAACAGAGACGCTGCCGCTGCCGACAAAGCGAACGGGCTACCGCCGCAGTCCCGACGACCCCCAGAAAGTGTGGTACCCAGGGTAGGCGGTGTCAACGAGGGAGATCGCCGAGGCCTCCGAGCCGCGCCCGCAAGTAGGCCGCCCGGTCGAGGAACGGCGTAGGCGAACCATAGGCCGGCGGCGCATAGGGCTGCCCACCATAGGCTGGCGGCGGAGAGGGCTGCCCACCATAGGCCGGTGGCGGAGAGGGCTGCCCACCATAGGCCGGCGCTGAAGACAATTGCGAACCGGCAGCCTGCACCGCATAAGGATTGGCCGCGGCGGCGGTCGCGCCGTAAGCGCCATAACCGCCCATTCCGGTTGCGGCGGCTCCATAGCGTTGAGCCGAGTAGGCTTGACCGCCGTAGCCCCATGCGCTGGCGCTGCGGCTGCCGTATGCGGCGGAGCCGTAGGGGCCGCTTGCCGCAGTCCCGTAACGTTGACCGGAGTAAGATTGGCCGTAAGCGCCTGTGGCGCTCGTACCGCCGCCGCCGTATGCGGCGGAGCCGTAGGGGCCGCTTGCCGCGCCTCGTTCCTGCTGGCCGGAGTAGGACTGGCCGTAAGCGCCCGTGGCGCTCGTGCTGCGGCTGCCGTATGCAGCGGTTCCGTAGGGATCGGTCGCTGCCCCGCCTTGGCGCTGGCCGGAGTAAGTTTGGCCGTAAGCGCCCGTGGCGCTCGTGCTGCGGCTGCCGCCGGCGGCGGCGCCATTGGGACCGTACGCCGCGCCCCGTTCCTGCTGACTGTTGTAGGTTTGGCCTTGCGGGCCGGTGGCGGACACGTCGCGGGTGCTTCCAGCAGCGGCACCGTTCGGGCCGTACGCCGCACCGCGCGTGCCGCTGACATCGGCCGAACCGCCGTGCGAACCCTCGTAGGATCGATTGTAAGAACCGCCTGACCTGCCGTAGCCACCGCCGCTCCAGCCGCTGAAGGAGCGCGACCCGGAATAGCTGCCGCCGCGGGCGCTGTAACCGCTGCGTGAGCTGCTCCCTCCGAAGCCTCGGCCTTCGGCCGGTCCGCCGCATGCCAGACTTACCGCAAGGCTGAGAATCGCAATAGAGAGTTTAATCTTCATCGTTTGTTCCTTTCGATGTTGAACTGGTCCAAGGCGACGAAGGCTCATTTGGCAACGGCGACACGTTTCAGCCTGACCGGCAACGAGTCGGGCTGCGCCCGGCCGCCGACCATCCGGTCGATCGAGCGCCAGCCAATTTCGTCGCCGCCGAAGCGCGTCAGAATGTTGACGGAGGCGGTCGCAGCGCCATCGGCCTGATTGCCGTGCGAATCCACCACCCAATTATTGCCTTCGCGCAGCCACAAGCCGTGGCCATATCCTCCGTCCTGGTCGAAATGCCACGACATGAACTGCCCCGAGACCGGATCGACGCCGATTTTCATGGTCCCCAGCGAGACGGTCTTGCCGGCGGCCGTCGCGGTGAACTCGCCGACGATAAACGGGCGGTCCTTTTCACGTGCGAACGAAATGACCATTTCATGATCTTTGGCCTGGCCGCGCCAGCTTCCGATCAACCAATCCAGGTCGGCCATGCGGTTCTCGGCGGCGCCCCATTCGCGGGAGAGTGCGATCCGCCACTTGCCATCCTCGCGGACATGCAGGGCGCGATAGTGCGCCGAGTCGGGCAGCATGTCGCTGGCCGTCGTGCGAGTCAGCCCCTCCTCGACCGCGGTGTCGCGCGACGGGAAGCGGATGTTCTCGACCTTGATCTCCATCTTTCCGGCCGGCCGGTCCTTGAAGCGCGCGGCGAAGGCGGCTTCGATGGCGGTCCGGCCGCGGAGGATCGGGCCGTCGTCGCTTTCGAGTTCGCCCTGTTCGGTCCAGAGGGCGGCGACGGCCTTGGCGTCGCCTTTCTCGAAAGCGGCGGTGAAGTCGCGCGCCGATTGGAGGAGGCCTCCTGGTCCGCCTCGCGGGACGGACCCTCGGAGACCGGAGCATCCTTGGCTTGCGGTTCGCCGGCGACCCAGAAGCCGGTGCCGAAAAAGCCGCCGATGGCGACGAGGCAAAAAAAACCGATTCGCATGGTGTCAAACCTTTCTCAGTGGCCAACCTGGCCGACGAGCACGGCTTGGCGAATGGCGCAGTTTCCCAGATCGCCCCGTTTCCCAAATCGCTAACAGAAACGCTGCCGCTACAGACAGCGCGAACGGGCTGTGTCCCGAGCCAGGCGACGAGGGCCCGCGCGTTGTAGTCGGTGCCGAACCTCCCCAGGTCGAGGGAATTCTGCCGACCGTTCGCCGTCGACGCCTCATACACGCCTTCCGCAAAACTTCAGCCATAGGCAAATTCGGCATCAGTTCAAATTCCGTGACCCGACAAAGAGTTGTTCCCAAGCACGTTCGGCCTCCGAAAACAAAAAGAACCTTGCTCCTTGGCTGACCCGCCAGAGGAAAGGGCCTTCACGACCAATCGTTACCGCCTATCATAAGCGGAGCATCTCGCAAGATTTTGACCGTGTCGTCCGCAGATATCAACTGGCTCGTGTTGTTTTGGAGGGGCGAGCACGGCAGGGACTCCACGTTATGGAGTAGCCTGACGCGACTCACGCCGTCACGCGGAGAACTCCAGTCCCGTCTGGACGAAGTAGGGTTGCAGGCTGGGGCGCAGGCCCTGGGCCGTCACGGAGAACGGCGCTTCGGAGTAGATCGGCGTGAAGCCGTGGGCGTCGGCGTACTTGAAGAATCAGTCGGGGGTGCGCTGGTCGGGCGGCGGGACGTTCTGGACCGGCTGGTAGAATAACATGTAGACGTTGACGGGGAGCGCGTCCCCCGGCGCTTGGCCGGGAGGACCACGAGGTTGACGAGACCGCCTGGGGTAGTAAGCAGTTCAACGAACGCGATCTCTATTACGTCACCGGAAGCCTCGCTTTTCCGATCGGCATGCACGCGGCATGGGATCTTGTTCGGATCTTCGTCGTCGCCGGCAGCCGGACAGATGTTTCCTGCTCCGCTTCGACTGGAAACGCACGCCACCCTCGATCCCTTGGCCTAACGATAGCCTCTACCTCTTGATCCTCATGGGTATCACGGCGCTGTGGTGGGCGTCCAAGATCGCCCGCCCCGATTATCGATCACCCATTGAACAGTATTCTCCGCTCAAGCCGGGCGATAAGTGACTCTCATCGGGCACGGCCTGCGAGGCGAGTCTCGCGGTGAGGGCTGAAACTCTGCACAAACTCTGATCGACAATTGATGTTGTTGGAGGATGGTGCGTCTTTTGAAGAATGTTGTATCCGCAAGGCCGTAAACGAGCGCGGCCTCAACTCAGGCCCCGTCGGCCTTGCGGATGCAATCTCGGAGGACGAAGCCGCGACGGGCACAGCTTTTGCTTTAATGTAGATTGAATAGATGGGCAAGGGGCGCGTTCAGGGAAGAGTGCCGGGCGACCGCGAAGTGAAGAATCGGACCGAGTCTGCCACCAAGCGTAACCATGCCGAAGAATAGCATGGCGCAGCGCGTTGGTACAAGCAAGGAGCGAAGTCAGAGTCGATGGGGCGAGTTGCTGAGGCCGACGGCTTGTGAACGAGACCTGGGTCTTTCCCACCGCGGAGCGGTTTAGTCCTCCTAATGCACAATCCGCACTGCTGAACGGGTGGTTACAACCGACCGTTGGTTCTTGTCCTTGTCCTTGTCCGTTTGCTATCGCAATGCCTTGTGCTTGGGCGCCCGGGCGTTATGCTGAACCGAGTAACTTCAAGATCGGCTAGGAGTTACCCAGTTGATGTTCTCGTGTACTCGTGTACACAAGACGGTGGAAAAATGCAAAGTCTGGGCTCTTTGGAAAACAAGAACGATATCTCCTTTTTCTCCCAAACACCGTAAATTGATAACCATGAGGCCCGAAAAACCGCCAACTGCGTAACTCCTACCACATTCGCGTTTTCATTCCCCATATTCCGAATTCCGCATTCGAGAGTGAGGTCCTTCCACTCCTCGGCCGGCCAGAGACATCGGAGATGGCCCGCGGTGCTGCTCTCGAATCAAGCTTATTATAGCAATGCCAGGGGATTGCGGGGGCGAGATGACATCCAAAGCACTACTTGCAACAAGAGATCTGACCAAGACTTACGGCGACTTCACGGCACTTCGTCAGTTAACTCTTGATGTGCGCCAGGGCGAGGTCTTCGGGCTGCTGGGGCCCAACGGATCGGGAAAGACCACGACACTACGGCTTCTGCTGGGGCTCTTGCATCCGACGTCCGGACAGGCGACGATCTTCGGACTGGACTGTTGGCGTCAAAGTCTGCAGGTCCGCCGCCTGGTCTCCTATCTTCCCGGCGAGCTCCGGATGTACGGTTCGATGTCGGGACTGGCGCTGCTCCGTTTTCTCTCCGACCTGCGTGAGGGGGACGGTCTGGACCGGGCGGTGGCCCTCGCCGAGCAGGTGATGCAGTTAAACCTCAGGAAAAAGGTGCGTGCCTATTCCACCGGAATGAAGCAGAAACTGGCGCTGGCTCTTGCGTTCTCTGACCCGGTGGACGTCCTGATACTCGATGAACCCACCTCCTCGCTTGACCCCTCGGCCCGCGGCGAGGTGCTTCGACTGGTGCGGGAGGCGCGCTCGCTGGGTCAGACCGTGATCTTTTCGGGCCACGTTCTGCCCGAGGTCGAAGCAGTCTCTGACCGGGTGGCCATCCTGCGCCGGGGACGGCTCATGCACATCGAGGACATGCACGCCCGGCGCAGCCTGCGCATGCTCTTGATCAAGTTTGCCGACAAGGTTCCCGCCGAATTCCCCGCCGAGCTCGAATTGACGGTGCGGGAACGGAACGACCAGACCCTCCTGCTGGAACATCGCGGCCAGATCGGTCCCTTGCTCCACTGGCTGGACATGATGACCATCCTGGACCTGGCGATCGGCACCGAGGACCTACACAGCCTTTACGACCGGTTTCACGGGCCCGACGCGATCGACGAAGAGATGGTGATGTCGTCATGAAGCCATTTTTCGCCCTCTTGCGCAAGCACGTTCACGACACCCGCGGAACACTGCTCCTCTCCGCGGCTGCCCTCTTCGGCCTGGGCTGGCTCTTCGTCTTCGTGACGTCGCTCAACGAGACCGAGATTCTCAGAGTCCTCTCGTCAGAGACCGAGAACAACCGCTTCCGATGGCTCCGGAACATGGGGCTGGAGGAACAGCCCCCCTCGGTATCGATCATGATGAGCTTCTGGAGCCATCCCTTGATCATCTCGATCATCGCCATGTGGGCCATCGGCCGCGGCTCGTCCGCCGTCGGCGCCGAGGTGGAGCGGGGCACGCTCGACCTGATCCTGTCGCGACCCGTCTCACGCGCGTCCTACCTGCTCACTCATGTTCTCATGGCCATCTTCGGGCTCTTTTTCGTGGCGCTGGCGCTCGCGGTGGGAGCCGGAATCGGTGCGCATTATAACTACCTCCGCGTGCCGATTGCGTTCTGGACCCTGGTGAAGCCAGCGCTGAATCTCGCCGCGCTCGGGCTGCCGATCTACGGGTACACGCTGCTTGTCTCGGCCGTCGATCACGTCCGCTGGCGTGCGACAATGATCGGCTCGGCCGTCACGCTCGCAGGGTTCATCGCCTGGGTCGTCTCGGTGATCCCGGTCCTTCAAAAGTACACCTGGCGGGTCTACCTCGAGCGGGTGTCCATCTTCAAGCTCTACAACCCTGTGGATGATGTCTCCACCGGCGAGTCATTGCTCTTCAACCTCGCCGTGCTCGCGGCGATCGGCGCGGGATGCATCCTTCTGTCCTTCCTCGCCTTCATTCGCCGTGACCTGCCGGCCAACGGTTGAGACCTCACTCACGAGAACTAAGGCGTTCAACGCCATCGTGCGAAGCTCTGGACCAGTTTGTGGGTCACGGATCCGTGCGAACAAAGCGTCCACCAGAGTTTCAACATCGGCTGATTGTTTTGGAACCTCTGCGGGCATCGGGGTGAACGGCGCAAGGCGCCAGACCTCAGGAGTGAAGGGACTCGGACAAATATATAGGCCACTGCCTCCCCAATGATTGATTATTGGAAGAACTCGGGGCCACACCGTGTCCGAACCATTGGCGAGCACCCAAGCGAGGCCTGGTCCGATGTCGTACCCGCTTTCAAAGGCCAGACCAACGACCGCTTGGGACACAGCCTCTGCATCAGCACGATCCATTGGGCGGAGAAGTAGCCAGGCTGCTGGGTCGGGATGGCGCGGGTCTATTCGGCAGACGGCCATGGCGGTCTGCCGCAACCATTCGGAGTCCTTTGGGTCCGGGGGTGGACCTTCAAGCACAGGGAGAGCGGCCTCAGCCGCGGCTGTCCCGAAACCCTCGAGTGAGTAGATCGCTGCTTCGCGAACTTCTGCGTCCCGATCGAGAAGCAGATCGGCCAATCGAGGGAGGGTTTCGGGAATTACCCAGGGGGCAACGTCGCGAAGGGCCAGTGCCGCCATGCGACGCACCCCGGCGTTTGGGTGCTCTAGGTGACTGGTCAGGTTATATACAAAAGTTGTATTGATTCTTCGATCGGTCCAAAGTGCCTGTACAGCCTCCTTCCAGACAAGCCCATCCGGGTCCCGCAGCGCGGCGAAAAGTAAAGCCTCTTCCTTGTGCTTGGAGGGCACCTTCACAGCTCGGCCGAGCATGTCAAGCATGTCGAGGCTGGCCTTCAAGGTCGTCTTAAGTTCGTTGCGGAGGCTGGTCAGACGGTTCATCAGCTCGCTGTTCTGCACCTTCAAGGTCTCGACCTCCGCCTTCGCCACGTCTAAGGTTTTTTGTTCGGCGACTTTCTCGGCCGCGCGTTGTTGGGCGGTTTGTTCGGCATTCTTGACAGTCTCTTGACGTGTGGCAAGTTGATACTGAACCTGGGAAAGGTTCTCGCGGATGTTGGACTTGACACGCTCCATATTGGTCTGGCGGGAGCCGGTCCCGGCAAGATCGCGAACCATCTGCTCTTGCACCAAGGTGGTTTCACCCTTGACCTTGACGATCTCGTCCTGGGTCGTTTTCAGATCATCCTCCAACATGGTTACCCTGTCCGCCAAGTCGATGAGGGCCTTGTTGCCATTGCGGTTGAGTTGGGTGACTCCGGCGGCCAAGATCGGCAAGGCTATCGACGCCAGCATGACCAGAACGACCAGTACTTTCCCCGCGGTGGACATCGGATCTCTCCTGCCAAGGAGTCAGAGGGAGGAGCGCCGGCGAAATAGAATGTGCCAGGCACAAGATAATGCTGGCAAGAACTTATCAACGGCGCGACGCCTCTTCTGGAAACCGCGCGCGATGAATGGATATCTGAGCGACCAAGTTCAAGTTACCCTAATATACCTCCCTTTCCAGAGTCCTGCCAACCGAAGCCTGAGGGTTCCGAGCCGCGTGCCCTGTTCGTAACCCCTTTGTTTTTCGGGGCTGCGAGGGGGTCGCGAAAAACTCTGGGCGCGGCGGGGTCAGACCGGAATGGCGGTTCCTGAGCCCGTAAGTCTTTGCTTCCATGTCACTTATGCAGAAACACAAACGAATAACTTAGGAGTAAGTCTCGACGCGGTGTCTTGAGTCGGGAATTGATATGGAAAGAAGACCTCCGGCGCTTGATTCCATGTCTGTCCAGGACACGTTCAAGCGACACGGAGGCCTCTCATGGCACACTCTACCACGGCCCGACTGCGGCATCAGATCGTTCGCCTGAACCAACCAGAGCAACCCGATCTCGATTTCGGTTGGGGCGAGCTTCTCCCCCCGAAGACCTCGCACTGATCCTCACGGAGGAAGGGGCTACATGGAAGACTATCATCTACACTCCCTTGCTGACGACCTGGGCGTTTCTCTGGCAGATGCTCAGTCCGGACCGGTCGTGCCGTGCCGCGGTCAAGCGGATCGCCGCGTGGTTGAGCCCCCAGGGCAAGAAACTCGCCAACGACAAAGACGACCCGGACTGGAAACGGGGACGCAGCTAGTTATTGATTCTAGCTGCGTCCCTGTTTCTGCTCGCGTCCCCTTTTCTGCTCCGTTGAACTACAATCTCATAGGCTGCGCGGACAAGGCATCCATAGAGGTCTAGCCATCGGCCGCCTTTACGCGTCAGAATTGATCTGGCGGAATGGGCACCGATCTCTGCTGCTCACCACGCCGCAGCGACCCACAGCCAGAGGCGGCCGGTGGCATGAGACGCGCACGGAACCTTTCCGTTCTCTTGATACTCTCGACCCTGGCGATCTTGCTAGCCGCCCTGGTCTTCGTCCTCGCCGGCAACCAGGATCGCTTCGGACCCTGGCTTCGCTCCTTGAGCCTTCCCGCCGCGCTCCTTCTGGCCCTGGTCCTACTGATCGTGCTGCCGCTGGCCGCGGCAGGACTGCTCAAGCAGATCCGCCGTCCGCGTGAGCAAGAAGAGCCCGTTTCCGCACCTGTTCCCATTGCCGATGACCTGACCAGGGCTGCCGGAGTGCAGGCCCAGCGCGCTGGCGAATTCATCGACCGGGTCAGCGATCCGCAGCGTAAAGCCGAGCTGGCGCGGGAGCTTTCTCAGCTTCACACCGAGCGACAGCATGAGGTCAGCACTCTGTACGTGGTCGTCTTCGGCACCGTGTCGGCAGGCAAGACCTCGCTGATCAATGCTCTGATCGGCCGCAACGTCGGAACGACCGAGGCGGTCATGGGAACGACCCGCCACGGTGAAAGCCATACCTACCAGCTCAGGTCGGTCGATGCGATCGTTGATGTGACCGACACGCCTGGCATGTCAGAGGCGGGAGAAGCCGGCGAGGCGCGAGAGATCGAGGCCCGCGCTCTGGCCGTCCGTGCCGATCTGCTGCTCTTCGTCGTCGATCATGACCTGATCCGCAGCGAGTACTCGCCCCTGATCGAGCTGGCCCGACTGGGGAAACGCTCGATCGTCGTGATGAACAAGAAGGACCGTTTTCCCGACGACGACCTGGCGGCGATTCTGGCGAAGCTGCGCGAGCGGCTCTCGGGCCTGATCGATCCTACCGACATCGTTCCCGTCGCCGCGGCTCCCCGGCCCATGCCCGTCCGCTTGCAGCGGCCCGACGGCTCGTTCGAGATCGTTCTGGAGAAAGAGGAACCGGATATCGCGGCCCTCCAATCGCGGATCGTCGAGGTTCTGCGCCACGAGGGCAAGCTGCTGCATGCGGCCAACCTCCTTGTCCGGGGCCGGATCCTTGAGCAAGAAGCCAAGGAGCAACTGGCACAGGAGAGGGTCCGCCGGGCGCTGGAGGTCGTCGAACATCACCAGTGGATCACCGCGGCAACTGTCTTCGCCAACCCGATTCCCGCGCTCGACATCCTGGCCGGAGGCGCAGTGCAGCTCGAGATGATCTCCGAGCTGGCCCGGGTGCAGGGCGTGGAGCTGACGGCGGGCCAAGTTCGCAATCTGGCGGCCCAGATGGTGCAGTCCGTGCTCAAGCTCGGGCTCATCGAAGCGGCCACATCGCTGATCGCCGGGGTGTTCAAGCGAACGCTCGTGGGCTTCGCGGCCGGGGGAGCCGTTCAGGCCGTGACCATGGCATACCTGACCCGGATCTCTGGCAGGGCCTTCATCGATTACTTCCGCCAGGGTCAGTCGTGGGGCCCAGGAGGAATCAACGAGACCGTGCTTCACCAGTTCGAGCAGACCAGCCGATCCGAGTTCCTCCAGGACTTCGCCGGTCAGTTTGTGCACAGGGTTCTCCAGAAGTTCCACCCGGGCACGAGTACAGGCCCTGCTTCATCGGCCCGGAAGGTGGACCGATGAAGCTCTTTCCCGATGACCACGAGACGATTGCCGGCACGGCCCGGCGGCTTCGCCAGGGCCAGGTCACCTGCGAGGGCGTCCTCCAATCGTGCCTTGATCGAATTGAGGAGAGAGAGCACGAGGTCCGGGCCTGGGTGATTGTGGACCGAGACGGCGCCCTGGTCCAGGCGCGTGATCTCGACGCCGAGCTGCAAGCCGGACGCGACCGCGGGCCGCTACACGGGATTCCGATCGGGGTGAAGGACATCATTGATGTGGAGGGGCTACCGACCGGATGCGGCTCGCTCCGCGGGACGGGTCGGCTCGCCCTTGAAGACGCCACGATTGTGACCCGGCTTCGGGATGCGGGGGCGGTCATCCTGGGAAAAACGGTCACGACGGCCTATGCATGGATCGATCCCCCAGTCAGCCGCAATCCCTGGAGCATCGACCGAACCCCAGGAGGATCGTCGAGCGGCTCGGCCGCGGCCGTGGCCTGCGGCATGTGCCTGGGAGCGATCGGCACTCAAACTGGCGGCTCGATCACCCGGCCAGCCGCTTTCTGCGGCGTCGCCGGAATGAAGCCGACGTTCGGGCACGTGAGCACGACAGGCGTCTTCCCGTTTGCTCCCAGCCTCGATCATCCGGGGCCGATTGCCCGCTCGGTGGGCGACCTCTGGACGATCTACCAGTCGGTTTGCGACCGAGGACCTGCCCGGGTGGAAGCTCGCCAGGAGCGTGACCTTGTTCAGAGCCCTCCCCGGTTGGGACGTCTGGGCGGGTTCTTCGACAATCGCGCCCACGCCGAGATGCGCTGGGCGATGGGTGCCTTCTTGAAGTGGTTTGAAGACTGGGGCGCCACGGTCTTTGAATTGAACGAGCCCGGTTTCCTTGAGGACCTGCTGAGCCACCACCGCGCGATCATGGCGGCCGAGGCCACCGAGGTCCATGGCGAGCGGTTTTCCTTGTTGCCCGAGGCATACCCTCCCCGGATTTCGGAGCTCATTATCGAGGGAGGGACAATTCCCGCAGCGGTCGTGGAGCTGGCCCATGGATTGAAGGCGAGCTACGCCTCAAGCATGCTTGCATTGATGGACGACCTGGATGCTCTGATCACGCCCGCCGCGATTGGGCCAGCCCCCGACCGGTCGAGCACGGGCGATCCGGCGTTCAATTCCCCCTGGAGTTACCTGGGGTTCCCCACCGTGAGCTTTCCCCTCGGTTTTTCCGCGGAACAGCTTCCCCTGGCTGTCCAGTTGATTGGAAGGCCCGGCTCCGATCTCGGGTTGCTTCGAGTGGCCGGGCAATGCGAGCAATGGACCCGTTCCGCCCATCGAGTGTGAGAATCGCCCGTCATGGCCGAACCGACCGTGGATCCAGATCAGGGCACCTTGCCTCAAACCGCCATCCCGGCGGAGCTCGATCCGTTACTCGAGCAACTTGACAGAAGTCCAATTTCCGCCAAGGGCTCCGTCGACGACTCCGACGCCGTCGAGCGCGCCCGCGACAGTCTGGAGACAACCCTCGCCGGCCTGAAGCTCACCCCCGAGGAACAAAAAGCTCTTGCCAACGAGATCGGCCAGCTCCGCGAGCTAACGAAGAAGCTCGACGAGACGACCATCGAGATCGCCGCGTTCGGCATGGTCAGTCGCGGCAAGTCTTCGGTCCTCAATGCCCTGCTGGGCCGCGACATCTTCGAGGTTGGCGCCACGCATGGCACCACGATCACCCGTTCGGCCCAGCGCTGGGAGCAGGGGGCCAGGGGGTCCTCGGGGCTCGATCAGGCGCGCCTGGTCTTGGTCGACACGCCGGGTATCGACGAGGTTGGCGGCGAGGTCCGCGAAACCCTGGCTCGCGAGGTGGCCCGGACGGCCGACCTGATCCTCTTCATCGTCTCTGGCGACATGCAGCGCAGGGAGGTCCAGGCGCTCTCGGAGCTGCGGTCGCACCAGAAGCCGATCATCCTTGTCTTCAACCAAATCGACCGCTATCCCGAGACCGATCGCCAGCAGATCCACGCCAAGCTCGAGGACGAGCGGGTGAAAGGCCTGATCCACCCCGAGGACATCGTCCTGACCGCGGCCCGACCGGACCCGATCCGGATCAAGATCCAGCAGCCCGACGGCATCTCGAAGATCGTCTGGGAACGGCCCGCGCCGGTCATCGAGCCGCTCAAGGCCCGCATCCTGGACGTGCTCGAACGCGAGGGCAAGGCGCTCGTGGCCCTGAACACCCTGCTCCTGGCCGGCGATCTGCACGAGGAGATCGTCCGCCGCAAGGTCCGGATCCGCGACGACGCGGCCAACCGCCTGATCTGGAACTTCTCGCTAGCCAAGGGAGCAGCCGTGGGACTCAACCCGATTCCCGTCGCCGACCTTGCGGGCGGGCTGGCGGTCGATGTCGGTATGATCATCGCCCTCAGCAAGGTCTATGCCATTCCGCTGACCCGGTCCTCAGCCATCAAGCTCGTCCGCGACATGACGATCGCGCTGGGGGCCATGGGGCTCCTGCAGGTGGCGACTCGGCTGGTGACCAGCGGGGTCAAGTCGGCGATGGCCGGCCTGACGATCATGACCGGCGGCCTTGCCGGCCCGCTCACCGCGCTCGGCTATGGGGCAATCGGCCTGACCCAGGCCGGCGCCGCGGCGTCCACCTCCTACGTGATCGGCCACGGAGCCAAGACCTACCTTCGCCAGGGTTGCCAGTGGGGTCCGAAAGGCATCAAGACCGTCGTCCAGCAACTGCTCGTCCAGGCCAAGACTGATTCGGTCATCGAACGCCTCCGCGACGACCTCAAGAAGCGGCTCAAGAAATGAGCGATCGATTCGTTTTGACATCACTCCCATGACGACCCGAACCCGCCTTGTTCTGATCATCGGGGCGATCTTGCTTCTGGCGGGCGCCGCGCTGGCCTACGAGATTATCTCGACCCGGCCGGTGCGTGAGGCGGTACGCATCTATTCGGAGCTAGTCGCGGCAGGCAACCGTACCGATCTCTCCGACGTGGAGCGTCTGACCGCGGCGCGCCGATTGTGCTCTTCGCGCTACCTGTCCACCCGCTCCCTGTCGCTCGGTCCCGAGGGGGGCATCGGGGGCCTTCCTCGAACCATCAACAAGAACTTCCAGGCCTGGCGAGAAGGGCCGAATGTATGGATCTGCCCGACCAACCGCATCGGTCCGGTTTACCAGTTCATCTCCGAAAACGGCCATTGGCGGTTCGACGGTCTGATTGCCATCCTGCGTGCCCGAGGCGAGATCATCCGCAC
Source organism: Planctomycetaceae bacterium (assembly GCA_019237095.1). Taxonomy (GTDB): domain Bacteria; phylum Planctomycetota; class Planctomycetia; order Isosphaerales; family Isosphaeraceae; genus Aquisphaera. Next base: position 8,933 of record JAFAHT010000088.1, on the reverse strand, counting down.
CACCGAAATGCCTGATCACAAAGCCCCGTGACCGATTCGTGCGGGTTCTGTAAAGGCTACAGCTCCCCGGCCATCGAGTAGATGCCGTGTCCCTCTTTCTTGAGCTTCCCCTCGGCGACGAGCTCATCCCATACTCCCGCCGGATGGCCCGGCGGCGGTGTGATGCCGCCAATCCGCGACGTCTTGCTGCCGTGGCTCAGGCCCGATTCGTCGTCGAGACGCATCAGCTTGAGGCGCTTCTTGAATGCCTTGTACGCGTGCTTTCGTTCTTCCTCGGTGGCCATTGGTAGACCTCCCAGAAACCTCTTCAACATGCGACCCCACCGGTCAGGATATCGCGGAGTGTCCACGCACGAAAACCGTACTGTCCAGTCTGGCGGCGATTTCCCGTCGACTGCCTTTCCAGACCGGACGGACGACAGAACCGGCCGATCGATCGTCGCTGGTCGACCCGCTGGAATTCTGCGCCGGCATGCTGGAGAATTTTCGAGGATTGCCGGGACTTCGGATTCCTGGAACTGGGCGACAGTAGCAATCTTCGAAACAGAAACCGGGTTCTTGCCCCTGCATCCCACATGAGCAGATACAGCCTTTGGAATACGCCACGGTCTTCGGGGTGGGAGCAACGCGCCTTCCACGAGAAGGCATTCAGTTTCAAGGACATGGCCCGGTGGGACGCCAAATGGCACACACTTTCCCCTGGGGCGCGCCTGGCCTACTTGAGAGACGTCAAGGTACCGCAACGGGTACCAAGCCCTCACCAGAAACGGCCCAGTGTCAAGGCCGACCGTTTTGCTGCCAGTGTGCTCAAGGAACTGCTGGCGGCGGGCTTCGTCGAGCTTGGCGATTCCGGCTCAACCGGACCCCGCGACCGGGTCTTCGCAGTGGTCGCCGCCAGCGACTTCGCGACACGTGTCCGCGCGCTCCACCGCCATCACCTGTTGCGGGGCGACCTTCCAAGCTTGCTCGAGAATTATGTTCGTTACTGCTTTTATCCGATGGTGGCGGATGAACTGGACAGTGTGCTCAGGCATGCCGGCCTCCAGGAAAGCCTGAACCTCGACGAGACTCTGCGTCTCTACGTCGTCGGTCACCGCTGGCCCGGCTGGGTCGCCCGATCGCTGAAGGACCCGGCCGCCGAGCGAATCGTCGAATTGCTCCGGGATGCGAATGGCCCCGTAAGGCGCGCCGAGCTCGAGAAGAAACTGCCTGACATCGCCGCCGACAAGCTGCAAGCCGCACTCGGTTCCCTGATTACTCATCTTGCGGTTTTCGAGGACCTCGATCCGGAGACTTTCGAGCTTGTGGTTGGGTTCTTGCCTTCCGTCCGCGCAAGCATGGCCGCGGCCCTCCTGCCCCGTGAGCGTCCGCCACTCGTCGTCAGCGAAAACCTTCAGACCATCGGTCCGGAGGGAAGCATCATCGTCGACGACCTGCGAGCGTTTCTGCTCGAGGTCGTCGCCGAGCCGCCCCGGCTGCGGCAAGACGACCAGATCTTCCAGAACGACCTTGATCGTTTTCTCGAGGCCCTGGGAGAACTCCCTTCATCGTTGATGCATGCTCTGGGACTGACCCAGGAAAAGAGATTGAATCAGGCGCAGGACTGGGCGCAAGGTCTCGCGCTGGTCGGCAAACGAATCCAGCCGAAGCGAAGACAGCTCGAGATCTCGCCCAGGGGCAGTCAGTGGCTCTCGAGCAGTCTCAAGGAGCAATACAGCCAGGTCTATGACTTCTTGCGACCAGTGCCCTCGGACAGAGGTGGCTTTGACCCGCGCACCACGTACATCTCGAGCATCGACTGGGTGTACGGGGGTCGCGAAAGCGACTACCGATTCCTGGGAGCCAACGTGACCTCGATCAAGACGAGACCGGATCGGACGGTTCGCTACTGGGATGCAAAATCCAAGGATCACGAGGCACTCCGGGAATCGATCCACCGGTCGTTCGCGGCTCTGCCGCTGGGCGTCTTCCACAGCATGGAGAGCGTCCTGGACCACCTGGTCTTCGAGCAGTACAACCCGCTCTTGCAGGGCCTGGCCCACGAGAGGGTCGCAGTCTTCGAACACGGCAGACCGGTGCCACCCCTGGTGGAGCGCCGGGAACAGGCAGCCCGGGCGTTGCTCACGGATTTGATTCGCAAGCGACTGATTCCGCTGGGCTGCGTCCAGGCCGCCATCGACGCGGATGGCAACCTTTGCATCGCTCGCCATCGAAGGCTCGGCGTGTATTTCGGCCACGAAGATAACGCGACCGAGACGGCCGGCCAAGCCGCGACGCAGACGCGCGTGGTGGTTCAGCCCGATTTCAGCATCATCATCATCGGCCTGAATCCGGCCCCAGCCGCCGAGCTCATCTCGTTTTGCGAGCGAGAAAAGCACGTCGGCCATGGGGCTATGACGTTGCGGTTGACCCGAGAATCCGTGGTCAAGGCCGTCGCCTACGGCATGAAGCCGGCAGAGATCGTGGATCGGCTCCGGCGGCTGGCTACCAACGAGGTGCCAGCGAACGTCCTCCGCCAGGTGAGCGACTGGTGCGGCTGGGTGCGGCGGGCGCACGCCTCACCTGTCATGATCGTGCGGTGTCCAGATTCCGAAACGGCCGATCGCATCATGGCCGTCATGAAGCGGCAAGCCGAACGGGTGACCGAGACGATCGTCGCCATCAATCAGCTCAGGCTGACGACCGCCGAGCGCAACAAGCTGCGGGACCAGGGAATCCTGATCGAAGGCAAGGAGATTCAGTACTTCCAAGTTTAGGGTTTTCCCATCAGGGGTCATAACTCCTGATCAAAGCTGAAGTTTAACAGTAACCGAGTCGCGGATCCCCAGGGTTCCTTCCACCACATGCGTCAACCACAGCAACATCCTCCGGAACCGCAGCAAATCCAAGCGGATCTCGCGACTGCCGCGACGAGGCCGGGCCAGCACCATCTGGTGCAACCAGACCCAGACATTCCGCAAGATCAGGGCGATCCCCACGTAGAGCAGCCGCAGCGCCGGATCGCGTGTCGAAGTCCGAATCCGGGCCTGATGCAACTGTCGATAGGTCGTCTCGATGGCGAACCGCTGGCGATACGTCTCCCGGACCCAGTCGAAGGATGGAGGCTGAAGTCCCCAGAAGGCGTAGATCAGGTGTTGCTTGCCATGCCGACGCCATTGACCACGATAGTAGCGGCATTTGACACAGATCGCGACACGGGCCGGCCGCTTCTGGGCATCGTGCAAGGTGTAAGTCCCGAAGCCGCTGCTCTGCCAGGTCAAGAAGACGTTGGTCCCGCTCGGTCCTCGCGGATCGTCGAGCCGGCGGCCTCGGCAGATCACAGGCATCAGGAACGGATGGTGGGCCGCCTGGAGATAGCGGATCACCCCCACACTGTAGAAGCCGCGGTCCAAAAGCAGCAAGCGGCAGCGAATCCCGACTTGGGCGGCCTGATGCAGAAGGCGCTTCAAGACCGCCTCCAGGGGTTCGCCCCGGGAGACCGGGGTCAATGCCACGGTGAAGCGGTAACCGTTGCGGATGACGTACAGCGTGGCGTAGGCGTGGAAGTGGCTGGTCCCGCTCTTGGCCTCGGAGCGGTAGATCTCGTCGGGGTCGTGCTGCGGCTGGCCATGATAGGGGATCAGGACCAGATCGGCGGCCATGCGCTGCGGGCTGCGACGCAAGGTCCTGAGCAAGTTGTCGGCCAAGGCGGCGTTGAGCCGGCGCTGCAATTCGGCAAAATCGGGCAAAGTGGCGATGAGGGCCAAGCGTGCGGCCTCGTCGGAGGGGGCGTCGCGCAGGGCCTTGCAGGCATCGGAGAGCGAAGTGATCCGAGCGGCCGCGTAAAGCAACAGGGTGAACAGCAAACTGGCCCGGCACTTGGGTCCGTGGTCGCCGAGGTTCAAATGGTCCTGGAGGACGACGGCGGCGCAGCGGTGGACCTGCGGGGCGGTGAGGGTAAAATTCTTTGGGCGCATGGCTCCCTCCTGTAATGGGGGGTTCCCCATAAGTCATTATAGGGCGGGAGCCTGTGTCCATCAGATCCGACCTCGTCAGCTAAACCGGGCACTTGGAACTACTGAGATTTGATCGAGCCGTCTGTTGGCGAGCGTGAGGGGATAGCCGAGCAATTAGCTAGGGATGGCTGTTCGGATCATCGACCGTCAGCCCTTCCGCCATGGCGGCGATGTTGAGTTCGGCGTCGGCCGATAGCAACGTTAGCGACGGGTCGGTTGCATGGATTTCCAAGGCCGCCGCAAGCTGCACGGCATCATAGCCGCGCAGGGCGAGCCTTCTCGCCAGCGTCGCGGCCTGGGCGACGAGTCCGGCCGAAACCTCGACGACGCGGTATTGGCAGGCGAAATCGAGTTGGAAATCCGCCACGGCGGTCGCGGCGTCCTGGGGCGTGATCGAGCCGCCACGCTCCCGCCGCGTGATGGCGGCCACGGTCTCGGCTAGCGTGATCCGGACGACAAATAGCGAATGCCGGACAGTCGGAGCGGCCAGGGCTTGCACCCAGGCGGTGCCGGTTTCCTGAATGTATCGCTTGAGAACCGTGCTGGTGTCGAGAAAGAAAGCCGCCACCGTTAGCGCCTCTCCCGGATGACGGTTTCAGAGATAGGTTCGCCCTGGATGGGGACGGCGCGGCGGTTCCGGTAGGGCGTCAGGTCGGTGATCGGCGGCTTGATCTCGCTGATGATCCCGGCCGCGAGCAATCGTTGCTGCAAGTCCTGGTCGGCTCTTTCTTCCGGCGTCAGGTCGGCCTGCCCGACGGGCTCCGGCTGGCCCGGCGTGACCTGGCGAAGCAGCAGGCGAGCGGCCTCGGCCATCGCGTCATCGACGGACGCGAACCGGCCGCTATGCACGACGGCTTCAATCGAGCTTTCCAGGTCGTCAGGTAAATGGATCGTCATCTCATTATGCTCCTTTCGCCCAGAATACCATGGTCGCAGGCGTTTGCCAAGTTGTACCGGCCTGGCTGCGGTCAGGCGTGGAGCTGGGACAGACCCACGAGCTGCTTGAGCGAATCGCGGGCGGCAAGAATGTGAGGCTGAAGAAGGCCGCGCTACCCGCCGGTCCGCTGGCCCTGAAGCGGCGCCACCGGTGAGCTGAAGCAACGGCCTTCAGTCCACTCAGCCACCGCCGGCGGATGTGGTCAGACCCCCCCTGCGGAGATCGACCGCACCGTCGGTGTGCAGAGCGCACCTCGATTCAGACCAGAACCCAGATCTGGTCCTGCCGGATCTGCGCCGGAAACCGGTGCACCCCCTGCCCCCGCATCGTTGAACAACAACCGTCAAGCAGCTTGAACCGCCAGCGGTGCAAGGGACGGACAACTTCTCCCTCCTCGATCCAGCCCTGGCCCAGCGAACCACCGGCATGCGGGCAGCGATCCGTCAGAGCGATAATCGTCTCTTCGGCCCGGAAGACCGCCATGTGTAGGGTCAGACTTTGTTCTCGGTTTCAAAAACTGCATGTAAGAACTTAAAGAGAATTTGATCTCGCGGAGTCGAGATCAAGTCCTTGGTTCAAGAAGCCCGGCTGCTTAGCAAGGCCGGAGCCTCGCGCGTGTGCGCGCTTAACACATAGGGCAATGGTTCCCTGCTTTAGTATGGGGCCCCAGGAGTGTCGGGGGCCGATGATGTGACGCAGGAGAGAGCAGACGACGGAGGGAGGGAACGACCGCGAGCAGGCTACCGGGCCCGGGGAGTGCGGTCACATGGTGGGGGACCTCGGAGTTCCGTGTGGGGGTCCGCGGTCTGCCTGCCGCGCTAGCGGCTTACTTGAACCAAGAACAAAGTCTGACCCTACTCGCCCAGGGCCAGCGGATCAGGACCGAGGAACACGTGGTCGATTTCAACCACCTCGGAGACGGCGCGATCCGGTTCCGCAACCGGGCGATGCTGCGCGGTGCCGAGCTCTGCGTCATCGTCCATCGCTCGTTGCTCGACGCCGGGACGAAAGACCTGGCGCGGCAGGCCATCGAGGCGGGGGTGATGATGTATCTGATCGATTCTGAAGAGGGGAAGCCGAGGAGGATCAAGATGGAGGATGGCAGGTTGATATGACACCATGCATTATTGCATCGCTCACATCACATAAAATCGTCTCGGTCTCGGCGAGTAAAGGCATTCTAATCATCTTTATTGCCTTACTCTCCGCTCCTTTCATCTCAGAATCGATCTCGCTTAGGCTCCTATCTCCTTAGATTCAAGCGACTTCTATCAAATGGAATACTTTTCCGCCTGATCGTGGCGATTGTTTTCCCAGCTCCGTCGCGAAGCTCACAACAGAATTTCGAAAGCTGCAAATCGATGCTCACAAGCATCTTGCGCCACACCATGATTATTTTCCGAAAGAAATCTCGTTCCTGGCCCTTGACATCTTTTGGAAAGACGACAAGATATCGACAAGATATCTATGTCGTCGATGAAGGAGGACTACCATGCCGCTTCTGGCGATAAATCTTTCGGACACGCTTTTCGAGCAAGTCAAGGTGTTGGTCGAGAAAGGACTGTACAAAAGCTTCGAATCCTTCATCGAGATCGCCGCGTTCAACCAGCTCGCTATGGAGCGGGGGGCGACCCCCGCCGAGATCGTCGAGCGCGGTCATCGCAAGATCAAGGATTTCGCAGTTAACAACGGCATGCACGCCGCTGAGAAGTCGAAGCCGCCGCCTGATCCGGTCGCAAAGGTGAGTCGCACCGCGACGGTCCGCAGCGTCGTCGAGCCGGTCGCTCGCATGGCGGTGCCGGACGAGGCGCGGGTGACAGAGGCTGACTACGAGGCCGCCTTCAAGCGATTCGCCCTGGCCCCGTGGACCGCTGGCCCCAAGCCACTCGCCCCGGTGGCCGACAAGCTGTCACAGGAGCAAGTTTTCGGTCAGGTCAACCGGTTGCTCCCCCTCAAACTCGCCTGCCGGTGGCTCGCGAACGCGGCCGCCGTGGAAGGCAACTGGCCTCGATACGAGGTCATTAGCGACAAACTCGCCGACGACGCCGCGACGATCGGCACCCTCCTCGAACGGTGGGACAGCGAGAACGAGCGGAAGCGTGACGAACTGCTCTCGACCGGGCTCCCCCGGCGGGGGAACAGTGGGTCCAGAGACCGGTTCCTGAGCCAATTCCTGGCCCGGGTGACCCGGGGTGGCGAGATCTACCCGGCGGCTGTCTGCCAGTTCCAGCTCGCGCGGTTCGACGCTTCGGCCATCGCGCTCACCGAGCAGGGCCTAAGCTTTTCACAGTTGAAAAACCCTATTCTGGACCTGCAGGACAAGAAGTCGACGACCACACTGGCGCCGGAGGAATCGGCCTTTCTGGCCGAGCAGATCCTCGAATGGGTGCCGGCGGAGCGCAAAGATATGCAGATCGTTCTGAAAGCGGTGATGGGCGGGACCAAAACACCGTCGGAACTGACGGAGGCTATCCGCGGCCGATTCCCCCCGGAATGGTCGGACAGCGTGGTCCAGACCCATACGAGCGGGCTCGTTGCCCGGCTCAGTGAATTGCGGCTACTCAGGCGCGTCTGGCAGGGCCGCAACGTGACCTATGAGCTCGGAGAAATGAATCAGGTAAACACATTTTTGCGGTCCGAGACCGAGGAGCGATCGTGATCAACGTCAAGGCGACTGACATCATGAAATTTGTGAATGCCGAAAAGCTGCTGAAGGCCACTCTCACAGCGATCACCACGCAGGCGGTCGATGCCCTGCTCGCGCCGCTGCCGATCGTACCGGAACCGGAATATCGGTTCAACCCAAAGTCACCATCCGATACCTGGCAGGAGGGCAAGCTGCAATGGTATCCGGTCGGAGCCGATCGCGGCAACGCCGGCCGCATCAAGCTCGCCGGGGCACCCGAGAACCCGATCGGGGAACGGATAGTGAACTCGATCGAGGCGATTATCGAACTCGCCCGGCAGATGGAACTGCAGAAGGACCGGAACGCTCCGCCGCCCCCAAGTCCGCGGGAAGCCGTGCGGAGATATTTTAACTTGCCGCCACTTGATGAACTGCCCCAACATCCGAATCTGATGCGTGGGGACAAGCTGGGAAAGACCGTTACCGACCTGGCGAATCGGATCCGAGTCCAAATGCGGCAGGAGAGTAAAGGCAAGGACTACACGGTCATCGTCGAAGACGACGGGATCGGCCAGCGGGCCGACCGGATGCACGAGACCTTGCTTTCGCTGGGGCTGAGTGACAAGCCGGACAAGCCGTATCTGATCGGCATGTTCGGACAAGGCGGATCATCCGCCTTTGGCGCAAGCATTTACTCGTGGTTCGTCTCTCGCCGTGCCCCGGAACTTTCGGACCACGAGGGCGGGGGCATCGGCTGGACCGTGGTGAGGCAGGTCATCCCCGTCGGTCGGCGGGACGTCTACTGGGCATATCTGGCCGCCCATCCGGACGGGCGTGTCCCCCGACTGCCTGAGTCCGCCGCCGAAGCTAATGGGATCGCCCGCGGCACCAGGATCGGCCACGTCGGCTACAAGTTCGCGACCAGCAACCAAGCGTACGGGCTCTACTACTCGCTAAACCACCTGCTCTTCAACCCCGTACTGCCTTATTACGTTTTCACGCGCGGGGAGGATGGCCGGGGGGATCCGATGACGGGCAATGCCTACCGCCTGAGCAAGCTCAAGCGAGACAAGAAGGACGAGGATAAGCGGATCGAGAACGTCACCGTGTGAAAAAAGGAGACGACATCAATGGGCGCGACGGTCCAGCTCGACAAGCAGTTCACCACGGAGGCCGGCGAGACGCACGGTACGATCTCGATCCGCGTCATCGTCCTCAAGCCGAAAGCGAAAGACGACAAGGGCGGCAAGGACGAAGAGGCCGCCGTCCCTGTCGAGTCCGACGACGACTTCGACGATGACTCCCCGAAGGCGAATTCCCCGCTCGCCTCCTACATGGAGAAGACGCCGGAGAAACGGTCGCCAGGCAAGATGTG